>CALWOK010000193.1 GCA_944383125.1 uncultured Flavonifractor sp. | reverse complement strand
AGATCAGGGTAATGCGGTGGTTGAGCACGTTGAGGGTGCCGCCGTAGATGCTCACCAGGGGGATCATGATGGCCTGGAAGGGGATGATCATGGAGGCCACCATCAGGGCAAAGGCGATCTTGGAAATGGTGTTGTTCCGCCGCACGATGTAGTAGGCCAGCATAGCGGCCAGCAGGGTCACCAGCACCGTGGCGCACACGGTAATGATGAGGGAGTTTTTAAAGGCGTTGAGGAAGTCCATCTGGGTGAACGCCTTCACAAAGTTGTCAAAGGACAGGCCCTTGATGGTAAACAGCCAGGAGAAGGGGTCGGTGATGATATCCCGCTTTTCCTTCAGGGAGTTGATGACCACCATGATAAAGGGGAACATATAGGCAATGAAAATCAGGATCATGCCTGTCATGGCCAGGATATTGGCCACCTTGCGCTTGTTTCCGCCGATGGTTGACTGGTTCATTATGCCTCCACCTCTCTTTTCTTGGTCAGGTACACCTGGATGCCGCTGATGATAGCCACAATGACAAACAGGATGAGGGCCTCCGCCTGGCCTACGCCGAACTGACGGGAGGTAAAGGCCTTCTCATACACATGCATGGCTGCCATCTCGGTGGTGCCGTAGGGGGCGCCGGCAGTCAGGGACAGGTTGACGTCGTACACCATGAAGGCTCTGGACAGGGTGAGGAACAGGCAGATGGTGATGGACGACATCATCAGGGGCAGGACAATTTTTTTCAGCTTGATCCAGCCGGTGGCGCCGTCAATGCTGGCGGCCTCCATCACGTCCTTGTTCAGGCCCATGAAGCCTGCCACATAGATCAGAATCATGTAGCCGGACAGCTGCCACACCGACACAAACACCAGGGCCACAAAAGCCAGGGTGGGGTCGGACAGCCAGGAAGCGCCGAACAGCTCCCAGCCGGTGGCCTCGCCGATGCCCACAAACACCCGGGAGAACACAAACTGCCAGATATAGCCCAGCACCAGGCCGCCGATCAGGTTGGGGGTAAAGAAGCCGGCCCGGAAGAAGTTCTGGCCCTTAAAGCCCCGGGTCAGCAGATAGGCAATGGCAAAGGCCAGGATATTTACCGCAATCACCACAACCACCACATACTTGAAGGTGAGCCACAGGGAACTCCAGAACTGGGCATCCTTCAGCACGCTGAGGAAGTTGGTTCCGCCGATGAAATTCTTTACATTGGAAACGCCGTTCCAGTCGGTAAGGGTCAGATAGACCCCGTACAGAAACGGGACGATGACCACCGCCGCAAAGCAGAACAGGCCGGGCAGCGCAAACCCGCAGAAGTCTTTTCCTCCACTTTTCCCTTTCATTTGTGTTCCTCCTTATCCCTGGTCATCCCAGTAGCTCTCAATGGACTGGATCAGCTCGGCACGGTCGCTTCTGCCGGCCAGATACTTCTGCATGGCTGCGCCCAGAACGGCCCAGTGGTCGTTGGGTACAATGGCGGAAGCATTGAAGGCGGTACCCGCCTGCACCTGATTGTAGATGTCACGGCTCAGGGGGTCGGAAGGCTCATAGGGGTTGTTGTGGAAGGGCGGGATGATTTTGCAGGTTTTCACCAGCATCTGCTGGCCGATCTCGCTGAACACCATCCAGTTCAGGAACTGCTTGGCAGCGGCCTGCTCCTGCTCGGTGGCCACAATGCCGTCCAGCATAATCTGCTTGGAGGGGGATGCCTGAATCTGCCGGTTGACAAAGTCCCCTTCGTCATTGTTCAGGAAGTAGGGCAAAAAGCCGTAGTTGTCCTCCTCCTCTGCGTCGGCCTCGGCCAGGTTGGGCCAGGCCCAGTTGCCGTTGAACCAGAAAGCGGTCTTGCCGTCGGCCAGGTCAATGGCCATCTCGTCATAGTCGGCCCCCAGAGGGTCCCGGTAGGCCACGTTGTACTTCATCAGAATGTCAAACATATTCAGGAACTGGTCCATCCGGTCGTAAGTGGTCAGATCCAGCTGGTCATTCTTAATCAGTTCAATGCACTCTGCGGCACCGTCAGAGGTGCCGTCGTAAGTCTCATAGATGTACTGCAGATGGTGTGCGCCCAGGGACCAGTCCTCCTTGGCCATCGAGATGGGGTGATCCAGGCCGGCCTCCACCAGCCGGTCCAGCAGGGCCACAAAATCATCCTGGGTGCGGATGGCGGCGGGGTCAAAGGGCTGGCCCAGAGCCTCCTCAATGACCTCGCCGTTGTAAATCACGCCGCGGCCCTCAATACACAGGGGGAAGCTGTAGATCTTGCCGTCAATCTCGGTCAGATAGCCCTCGGCCTCAGCCGTCCAGCTCTCGCCGGTCAGGTCGGCACCCTTCTCCTCCGCCAGGGCGATGATGTCGGTGGTATCCAGAATGGACAGCGTGGGGGGATTGCCCGAGTTGTACAGGCTGACCACCTTGGTATAGGGGGAATCGCCGTCGGTTACCGGCATCACCTCCACATGGACGCCCGACTTTTCCTCAAAAGCTTTCCCCATCTCCACCAGGGCGGTCTGGATTTCCGCCTTGGAGTTGAGCAGGGTAATGCTGGTGCCGCTGAGGGATGTGTCATACTGGAAGGTGTCCACCGAGGTGTCGATGGGCTCTTCCGCCGTCACCTCGTTGGGGTCGTCAGGGTCGCTGGCAAACCCAAACCGGCATCCCGACAGGGTGGTTGCCAGCATGGCCACCGACAGCCCTGAGGCCAGGCATTTGGTCAGGACCTGTTTCTTCATACTCTCTCCTCCTTTATTTTTTCAAAGTACGCCCGCAAAACACTGATGTAACCGGTTACTTTTGCGTTTATATTACCACCAATGAAAAGTTGCCGTCAATGCTTTCCGACAAGGCACAACAAATTTGTGGATTCCGCCTGATTTCCATTCGTCAGAATTATACATAATTACAAAGGCATTACATTGTTATTGAAACCTTCCCCTGCTGCTGCATGATTCTGCTCTGATGTGCGCATTTTTGCCGGGATACCGGTTGCATCCTGCCACTGTCTTTGCTATAATGAACCGGAAAGTGACAAAAGTTCCCACTCCCCCCGGCGGAGAGTCTCTGGACCAGCCTGTCCCAAGTCTATTTTCAGAAATCGAGGAACATGTCTATGGAATCCAAAAAGCGCGTCACCTTTGATGACATTGCAAAATATACGAATTTTTCCAAAACCACCGTCTCCCGGTATTTCAACAAGCCCGACTCCCTCACCGCCGAAAGCCAGCAGATCATTTCAGACGCCCTGGAAAAGCTGGATTACCAGGCAAACAAGGTGGCCCGCATTCTGGCGGTGGGCAAAACGGAGTTCATCGGGGTCATCGTCCCGGAATTTTATCACCGCTACTATTCCGAACTGCTCAACCAGATTTTGTCCACCTATGAGCAGTTTGGCTATAAATTCCTGGTCTTTGTGGGCAACAACAACAAAGAGGGAGAGCGGCGCTATATCAAGGAGCTGCTGGCCTATCAGATTGAGGGCATGATTGTCCTCAGCCACACCATCCCCTCCCAGGAGCTGGCCCAGCTGGAAATCCCCATCGTGGCAGTGGAACGGGAGGACCAGTTTGTGTGCAGCGTCAACACGGACAACTACACCGGCGGCTATCAGGCCGCCGCCCATCTGGCCCAGCAGCAGTGCGACCTGCTGATCCACATCAACTCCCCCACCCCCGAGAGCAAACCCGCCTTCGGCCGGATCCAGGGTTTTGAGGACTATTGCAGGCAGCACGAAATTCCCCATCAGGTGATCCTGCGGGATCTGGACCGCTCCTATGAAAAAGACCAGGCCATCCTGATACACATTGTGGACGATCTGGAGTCCACCTGCAAAGGCAAAAAAAAGGGCATTTTCCTGGCCAACGATACCACCGCAAACACCCTGCTCAATCTGCTGGTGCGCCGGTACGGCTATCTGCCCCAGGAATACCGCATCATCGGGTTCGATAACGCCCCCACCTCCCGGGAGGCCATCTTCCCCATCAGCACCATCGGCCAGCAGATTGAGCTGCTGGCCCAGGAAGCGGTGGGATTGGTGGTGGAGCAGATCCGGCAGCGCAAACAGGGTACCCCCCTTTCCGCCGCACCCCCCATCCACAAGGTCATTCCCCCCATCCTCTTCTGCCGGGAGACCACCTGTAAGGTTGGCCCCACCCAGGTGCTGCTGTCCAGTCCGGCGGGAACCCAGTCCAACAGAGCATAAGAAAACGGTTCTTTCCAGGGATAATCCGGAAAGAACCGTTTTTTCTCTTTGCCGCTCGGGTCAGAGGGCAATGAATTGATTGTGCTCCGGGCTGTATCCGTACCCCACCTCCGCCAGACGGCTGCACAAATCCTCCGGTTGGGTCTGGAGTTCCTCACACAGCACATCCAGGGTGGGATAGGCATCCCGCAGCCTGGTATTGACCACGCTCAGCAGCATATAAGGGTCCTGGGGAAGCATATACTCTCCTCCTGTTACACACCCAATTTCTCGGCTACAAAATCGTCTACTTTGGCCAATGCGTCGTCCAGCTTCAGCACATCAGTGCCGCCGTTCCCCATGGAATCAGGATTCCATGGGGACCCCGTTCATTTTATCTGCTCGGGGCAAGTGAATTGCCCCGGCATCAAGGTTTTGGCCCGGTATTGCCGGGCCAAAACACTTGGGAAGGCGGCGGACTGCACCGTCCTCCGCAAGGGCGGCTTACACACCCAGCTTCTCGGCTACAAAGTCGTCTACTTTGGCCAGGGCGTCGTCCAGCTTCAGCACATCAGTACCGCCGCCCATGGCGGAGTCCGGTTTGCCGCCGTTCCCCATGAAATCAGGATTCCATGGGGCCCCGTTCATTTTATCTGCTCGGGGCAAGTGAATTGC
>CALWOK010000192.1 GCA_944383125.1 uncultured Flavonifractor sp. | reverse complement strand
GCTTCCTTTCTCTTGTTTCAGAGAGAAATCCAATAGCGCTGCGTTATACCCGTTCCCTCTGGAACCTCATTCTCCAACACGCCTCCGTTGGATTGAATTGTTAGGGCGGAGGCCAAATTTTCCTGATCGCAGGTCACCAGCACCCGTTCCATGCCCCTTTGCCTGCAAAAATCAAGCGCACACGCCAGCATGGCCTTGGCGTAGCCTTTGCGCCGGCAGCCTGGGCGCACGCTGTAGCCGATGTTTCCCCCATAATGCAGCAGAAAGTCATTGAGACGGTGACGCACGTCAATCATGCCTACCAGCTTGCCGCTGTCCGCCTCCACAGCCAGAAAACGGGTAGCATCCACCAGCCCGGGCCGTACGGTATCCGGGTTTTGGTTGTCCCGGCAGGCATTCAGCCAGTCCGCATAGCTTTGGGCCTCTGCCAGGCCGCCAGTGCCGTCCATGGAGTCCCCGGCCGCTTCAAACTCCCGTTTGTATGCCATAACCTGGGCTTCATCGGCCTCGGTGGGCTGCCGGAGGATAATCTGTGCCATTATCTGGCTACCCCTCTCGCCTTCAGGGAATTGAGCAGACCGCCGGCCTCAATGATACCGTTGACAAAGGGAGGGAATGGCGCTGCCTGCCAGGTTTTGCCCTGGGTTTCATCGGTGATGGTACCAGTGGTAAAGTCCACGCTCACCGTATCCCCTGCCTGAATGGCAGCGGCTGCTTCAGGACTTTCCAGGATGGGCAGCCCGATGTTGATGGCGTTGCGGTAGAAAATGCGGGCAAAGGAGGGGGCAATGACACACTGGATACCGCTGGCCTTGATGGAAAGCGGGGCGTGTTCCCGGGAGGAACCACAGCCAAAGTTGGAGCCAGCCACAATGATGTCCCCAGCCTCTACGGTAGAGGCAAAGGAGGCATCAATGTCCTCCATACAGTGGGAGGCCAGAGATTTTGCGTCAGGGGCGTTGAGGTACCGGGCGGGGATAATAACGTCGGTATCCACATTGTCGCCGTATTTATATACTTTCATCAGAAAAAACCTCCCTTACAGGTTCCGGGGATCGGCTACGCAGCCGGCCACCGCAGAGGCGGCAGCAACCGCCGGATTGGCCAGGATAATTTCGGAGGACACCGGACCCATCCGGCCTACAAAGTTGCGGTTGGTGGTGGAGATGGCCCGTTCGTGATCGGACAGCACTCCCATATGTCCCCCCAGACAGGGTCCGCAGGTGGGGGTGGACACGGCGCAGCCCGCCTCGATGAAAATCTGAATCAGCCCTTCGGCCATGGCGTCCAGGGTGATCTGCTGGGTGGCGGGGATGACGATGCACCGCACGCCGTCGGCCACCTTCCGGCCCTTGAGCACCGCTGCCGCCTGCCGCAGGTCATCCAGCCGTCCGTTGGTACAGGAGCCAATGACCACCTGCTGGATGGGGGTGCCTGCCACCTGATCGACGGTACGGGTATTGGAGGGCAGATGGGGCAGAGCAACGGTGGGCTGGAGGGTGTTCAGGTCAATGACAATCTCCTGCTCATATTCAGCGTCGGCGTCGGCTTCCACAGCCTCCCAGGAGCGGGTTACCCGCCCGTCCAGATAGGCACGGGTTTTGTCATCCACGGGGAAGATGCCGTTTTTGGCGCCCGCCTCAATGGCCATATTGGCAATGGTGAAGCGGTCGTCCATGGACAGCTCCCCTACCCCTTCCCCGGCAAACTCCAGGGATTTGTACAGAGCCCCGTCCACCCCGATCAGGCCGATGAGGTGGAGAATTACATCCTTGCCGGACACATAAGGCTGGAGCTTTCCGGTGAGCGTCACCTTGATGGCGGCAGGCACCTTGAACCAGGCCAGACCGGTGGCCATACCGGCTGCCATATCGGTGGAACCCACGCCGGTGGAGAACATACCCACAGCGCCGTAAGTACAGGTGTGGGAGTCGGCGCCGATCATGCACTCGCCGGGGGCGGTCAGGCCCTTTTCGGGCAGCAGCGCATGCTCCACTCCCATACAGCCCACATCATAAAAGTGGGTGATGTTAAATTCCTTGGCAAATTCCCGGGCCTGCGCACACAGCTGAGCGGATTTGATATCCTTGCAAGGGGTGGAGTGATCCAGCACCAGGGCAATTTTGTCTTTGTCAAACACTTGGGTCAGTCCCGCCTTGCGGAACTCGGTAATGGCTACCGGAGCGGTGATATCGTTGCCCAGTACCAGATCCAGTCTGGCCTCCACCAGCTGGCCGGGTACAACGTGATCCAGACCGGCGTGACGGGCCAGGATTTTTTGGGTCATGGTCATTCCCATATGTGGGCGCCTCCTTATATTTATTGCAAACAGAATACCATATCCCCTTGCTCCAAGAATGTAAAGTATGTTACAATCATCTGGAGCTAGACAGAACCAGGAGGCGATGACATGGAACAACTGCACAGCATCTGGGCTCCCCTGGCGGAAAATGGCCGGGTCAAGGAAAAGGAACCTGGACAGCTGATTTATTTACAGGACACCCGGGCGGAGGAGTTTTATTATATTGTATCGGGTACAGTCAAGTGTTTTATCAGCTCCAGCGACGGGGACGAGCGGATCCTTACCTTTCACCACGGGGGGGAGCTGATTGGGGAGGCCTCTTTTTTTGACCGGAAGCCCCGGGTATCTTCGGCGGTGGCGGTGACCCGCTGCAAGCTGGTGGCGGTGGACCGGCCCCGGCTGGAGCAGGTCTTTGCCCTCCACCCCAGCATGGCGGTATCTATGCTGGAGTATCTGGCCCGTACCATCCGCCTGCTGTCCAGCCATGTGGACAGCGCCTTTCTCCAGGCGGACAAGCGCATTGCCCGTCACCTGCTCACCATGTCCTCCGGCGCAGACGGGTCCATGCGGTGTACCCATGAGGAAATCGGGGCCTCTGTGGGGGTAAGCCGGGTGACAGTAAGCCGGGTGCTGGGGGAATTTGACCGGCAGGGCTGGATCAAAACCGGCTATAAAAGCCTGAAGCTGATGAACCGGCCTGCCCTGGAGCACTTTTTACAGCAGGACAGGGACGCTGTGCAAAACCGATAGGAACATGGGTATTAGCACAGGAAAAAAGGGCATCTTGACGAATCAAAGGCAATCCGATATGATGGACACAGAGCAAATCCAATGCTATGGGAGAGGAGGAGGACCCCATGCAGACATTGCCCTGACCGGAGAAATCCAGCCAATACAGGACCCTGCACAAGTGAATAAAGGAGGCAGTCACTATGACCAGAAGGAAAACATCCCTGTTCCGTGTGTTCTCCCTGCTGCTGGCGCTGAGTATGTTGCTTTCCATGAGCGTGTTCTCCTCGGCGGTTCAGCCCTCGGTTCTGACCTTATCGGATGATACCCTCGCTCTGGTGGACCAGGATCAGGCCTTTGCCGCCACCCTGATGGTAGACCAGTCCCTGCTGGACGGGGCTGATCCCACAGAATGGGCCAAGGGGCTGACCTGGTACCTCACCCGCACCCAGCCCTATCAGGATACGGCGTTCTATCCCTATTACTATCCCGGCGACCGGCTGGATCTGTGGCAGGTGTGGAATGGCGGCAAGGGAGGCACTCCCCTGTTCACCCTGGGAGAAATCACTGCCCGGACAGAGGGCGGTATGGCAATCATTACCCTCCCCTTCACTGCAGCTTCCTTTACCGGCATCAACGGCAGCTCCACCAGCGCCCGCAATGCCTGGCCCAGCTTTATCGGCCCCTATACCTTCTCGGTGCGCAGCGGGGAGAGCACCCTGGCCTCTGCTGCCATGACGGTTACAGCCTATGACAGCTATACCCGCTATGATGAGATTGACGAGGCCATTCAGGAGATCATGGACGACGCCCTTCCCGGCCGCTACCTCACCGTCACAACCATCGGGCAGAGCGAAGGAGGACGGGATCAATACTATGTCACCCTGTCGGACAGCAAGGCGTCGGTCCAGGCATTCCAGGAAATGAATGCTGTGGCGGAAACCGATCCGGCCTCCCTGATGCTCAAGATCAAAAACGGAACCATAGGCAGCTACCGGGTACCCATCTTTTTGAACAATGTACACCCCGATGAGGACCCCGGCGTGGATGCCCAGCTCAATCTGCTGCGGGCCTTGGCCACCCAAAGCACCGTCACCTACAATACCCTTACCGGCTTTTTGGATGAGAGCGTGGATATCTCCAAGCTGTTTGCCCCCGATGTACTGGAGCTTGGCATCACCGGCCTTGGCTCTCAGAAGTTCACTGCCGGCAGCGACGGTACGATGCGCAACAATACCGGTGTCAACGACGCCAGCGAACTGTACACCATCAGCCAGGACATCACGCTGAAGGTGGATGACATCTTGGATGATATCATCTTTGTGATCTGCCCCAATGAAAACCCGGATGGGCGTACCTACAATGTCCGGCGCAATGAAAACGGCTTTGACCTGAACCGGGACGCCTCCAACCAGACCCAGAACGAGACAACCAACCTGGTGCAGGCCATCAACGACTGGAACCCGGTGGCCTTTGTGGAACTCCACGGCTATATGGAGGAATTCCTGGTGGAGCCATGTACTCCCCCCCATGAGCCAAATCTGGAGTATGACCTGCTGGTGAAGAACTTTGCCCTCGGTTCGGAAGCCTTCGGCTGTGCGGCACTGGGTACCATGTCTGCCACCCGTGAGGAGCATCCGGACACCCTGTTCTGGTCCTATTACATGCCCCTGCGGGATGACTATGACCCGACCACCATGCATTGGTCTGCCTGGGATGATCTGTGTACCAACTATGGTCCCAGCTATGCCATGCTCAACTGCGGCGCCATGGGGTACACCGTCGAGACGCCATACAATAACGAGGCGTCCACCGATCTGTTTGAGTACGGCATGTATGGACTGATCGACTATGTGATGGAACACAAGGATGACATTTACTATAACCAGCTGGAATTCTTCCGCCGTGGCCTTGAAAATGAAGACCACCGGGCAGATATGGAAAAGTGGTATGTGGATGTCAACAACAACCAGCTGAAAGAAGATACCTGGCGTGTCCCCTATGCCCAGACCAACAATTACTTCCCGGAATACTATGTCATACCGGTCGATGCTGCCGCCCAGCGGGATGTGGCCGATGCCTATGAAATGGGCCGGTTCCTGCTGCGCAACGGAGTTGCGGTATCCAGGCTCACCGAGGACACCTATGTGGACGGGGTCACATACCGGGCAGGCAGCCTGGTGGTGGACATGCACCAGGCCAAGCGCAACTATGCCAATGCAGTTTTGTGGGAAGGGGCCGACGCCTCTGCCTCCGGTTTCCCCGATCTGTACTCAGAATCGGTGTCCAACTTCCCTGCCATGCGGGGCTTTGACTGTGTGGCCCTGGCAGTACCGGGCGCCTTTGCCGGAAAGCTGGAGTCTGTGAGCGCCATCAACGGCGTCTCCCAGCTGTCTGGCAGCACCGGAGACTATGTGGTGCTCTCCAACAGCGGCAATGAGGCGGTGCGTGCGGTCAACCATCTGCTGGACCAGGGCAAGACGGTCGGCATGATTACCGCCGGCAGCAGCAAAGGGGACTTCCTCCTGTCCTATGCCGACTACGCCGGACTGTCCACGCAGTTTGTCCTCTCTGCCACCCGGGTGGAAGAGCTGCCGGAGGCCTATGCCATTTCCAAGCCTGCCATCTATCTGGCCGGCCGCTATGCCCCCTTCTCCGGCAATCTGGTAAGCGAGGGCTACTTTGCCCAGTGGTTCAGCAAAGGCTACGGCTTTATCAACTACCGCAATACCTACAACAACGGAACTTCCAACTATGATGTGATGGCTTTTGCCGATCAGCTGGGCTTCACCATCACCGACGACCCTGCCAAGGCGGATATCATCCTGGGCAACGTGGCCCTGGATCAGGGCGAGAGCGGAGCGGCAGCGGTGGCCGCCGTCAAAGCAGGCACACCCTATATCGCCACCGGCTCCGGACCTCTGAAGTACATTTCCGAAAGCCTGGTACCAGATCTGAAGTACACTACCCTGGGCATGGAGGCCCTCCACCAGGTGGTCTATCCAACCGATAGTCTGGTTACTGCCAGCTATGCCGCTGACCAGGACTATGTGCTCTATACCTACAGCTGCGGCGTGATCACGCAGCTCCCCGAGGGAGCACAGGTGCTCATCCGGGCGGCCGATCAGGACAGCTTTATTGCCGGCTGCTGCCTCAACGAGGACAACATTCCCATTGACGGCTTTGCGGAGGCCATCGCCCTTCAGCGCAACGGCATGGATCTGACGATTTTTGCAAACTCGGTCAACAACCGGGCCCATCAGCAGGACGATTACCGCTATGTGACCAACGCCATTTATGCAAAGATGCTGTCCGATCAGCCCATGGGCAGCCAACCCCCTGCACCGGAGTATGAGGGCTATACCGACGTGGCGGACAACCACTGGGCCGCCGAAGGCATCGAATATGTAACGGTCAACGGCCTGATGGGCGGTACCGGCAACAACGCCTTCTCTCCCAGCCTTCCCCTTTCCCGGGCGATGCTGGTCACAATCCTATACCGGCTGGATGGGGCGAATGCTGCGGCGGATACCTCCTTCACCGATGTACCGGCCGGACAGTGGTACAGTGATGGGGTGTCCTGGGCTGCCGCCAACCAAATCGTGGGCGGCTATGGCAATGGTCTGTTTGGCCCCAACAACAGCATCACACGGGAGCAGCTGGCCACCATTCTGTACCGGTATGCCAAGTATGCCGGCCTGGATGTGACAGCTACCGGCAGCCTGAGCGGCTTTACCGACGGCGCCTCCACCTCTGCCTGGGCGGTGGACGGCCTTGGCTGGGCTGTGGCCGAGGGGCTTATCGGCGGCAAGACCGGCGGCCGCCTGGATCCCACCGGCAATGCCAGCCGGGCAGAAACTGCCGTCATCCTTCAGCGGTTTCTGGAGCAGTGAATGGTTTGTCCGGGGCGTCCTTGGGACGCCCCGGACTTTTTTGACGGATTTTAGCTGTGTTTGCACCGTGTGAACACGCCCAGACGCCCAAATTCCTCGCCGCTGGGCAGATTGCGATTTTTCACACAGAGCCTAAAATTTTTCCGGATACCCTGTACTTTCCGCCTGAAAACAGATATAATAGCGTTGCGAAAAAAGAAGAATGCCCGCATTTTGTGGGGGAGGTAGGAAAACGTTGTATACCATCAAAAGCTATGTGTTCCCAGAGTCCCTGGAAGAGGCTGACGAGCTGCTCCAGAGGGACTGCCGCAACAACGCTATTCTGGGGGGCTGCTGCTGGCTGAAGCTGGGCCGCCGCCGCATCCGCTCTGCCATCGACCTGTCCAAGCTGGGCCTGGATCAGATTGAGGTCAGAGATGGCTTCCTGGAGCTGGGAGCCTGTGTGACGTTGCGGCAGTTGGAGACAAACCCCCATGTGACCGCCCGCTTTGACGGCATCCTGGGCCGCAGCGTATCCCACATTGTAGGGGTGCAGTTCCGCAACTGCGCCACCGTGGGCGGCTCGGTGTTTTCCCGGTTCGGGTTCTCCGACCTGACCTGCGCTCTGCTGGCGCTGGACACCACGGTGGTGCTCCAGCGGGGGGGCGAGCTGCCCCTGGCGGAGTTTTTGGCTTCCCCGATTGCCTTCAACGATATTCTGCTGAAAGTGCGTATCCGGGATGACGGGCGCCATGCCGCCTATGAGAGCGTCCGCCGCTCCACCACCGACTTCCCCACCCTGGCGGTGGCGGTAAGCTGCCTGGAGGGCAGGTGGAAGGTATCGGTGGGGGCCCGTCCTGCCCGGGCTGTGCTGTCCGATGATGCTGCCCGCTGCCTGGAGTCGGGAGAAGGCCCCGCTGCCGCCGGAGCCGCCGCCGCCAATGAGCTGGTTTACGGCTCTGATCTGCGGGCGGGCGGCGATTACCGGAAAAAGCTGGCCGCCGTCCTGGTGCGCCGGGCAGCCCAGACCTGCATGGAGAGGGAGAACAAGGGATGAAAGTAAAAATTACCGTCAACGGGATGCTGTACAACAAGCACATCCCCAACGATATGATGCTGCTGGAATTTTTGCGGAAATATGGCTATGTCAGCGTCAAGCGGGGCTGTGACACCAGCAACTGCGGCCTGTGTACCGTGTGGGTCGAGGGCAAGCCGGTGCTGTCCTGCTCCTACCCTGCCGCCCGGGCCGACGGCAAGCAGATTACCACGTTGGAGGGCGTAAAGGAAGAGGCCGCCTCCTTCGGCCGGTATATGACCGCCCAGGGGGCCGAGCAGTGCGGCTATTGCAGCCCCGGCTTTATCATGGCGGTGCTGGCCATGCGCCGGGAGCTGACCGACCCCACTGAGGAGGAGATCTCCCAGTACCTGGCGGGCAATTTGTGCCGGTGCTCTGGCTATGCCGGACAGACCCGGGCCTTGCGGGCCTGGCTCAAGGACAAACCCTGGGAAAAGGAGGGGCAGGCATGAAGCTGAAATTTGTCAACCAGCCCATTCCCAAGCTGGATGGGGCCGCCCTCACCGGGGGCAAAGGCGTATACACCGAGGATATGGTGCCACGGGACTGTCTGGTGGTGCAGGTGCTCCGCAGCCCCCACGCCTTTGCCCGCATCAAATCCATCCGCAAGGATGCCGCCAGCCGGGTACCCGGTATCTCCTGCATCCTTACCTGGGAGGATGTCCCCCAGATCCGCTATACCCTGGCCGGACAATCCTACCCCGAGCCCTCCCCCTATGACCGGTATATCCTGGAGCGGGTGGTCCGCTATGTGGGAGATCCGGTGGCCATTGTGGCAGGCCGGGACAAGGACTGTGTGGCCAAGGCCATGGGAATGATCCAGGTAAAATATGACCTGCTCAATCCGGTCCTGGACTTTGAGCAGGCATTGGATCACCCCTCTGTCATTCACCCGGAAGAGGATTACTTCCATCACTATGACATCGGCGGAAATCCCAGCCGCAACCTGGTGGCCAGCGGCAGCGACGCCCACGGGGATGTGGAGTCCGCCCTGGAGGCCTGTGACGTGGTGGTGGAAGGGACCTATTATACCAAGGCCAACGCCCAGGCCATGATGGAAACCTTCCGTACCTACACCTATCTGGACCACAACCGGCGGCTCAATGTGGTTTCCTCCACACAGGTCCCCTTCCATTGCCGCCGTACCATTGCCCACGCCTTAGGTCTGCCCAAAGGGATGGTGCGGGTGGTAAAGCCCCGGATTGGCGGTGGCTTCGGGGCCAAGCAGACCTTGGTCAGCGAGCTTTTCCCCGCTCTGGTGACGCTGCGCACCGGAAAGCCTGCCAAGATTGTGTACACCAGAAAGGAGTCCTTCCAGGCCTCCAACAGCCGCCATCAGATGCGGGTCCATGTCAAGGTAGGAGCCATGCAGGACGGCACCATCAAGGCGGTGGACATGCACGCCCTCTCCAATGCCGGAGCATATGGAGAACACGCCTCCACCACCATCGGCCTGGTGGGACACAAGAGCATTCCCCTCTATGCCCGGCAGGCGGATTTCCGCTTCTCCTGGGATGTGGTATATACCAACACCATGGCTGCCGGCGCCTTCCGGGGATACGGCGCCACCCAGGGCTGCTTTGCCATGGAGTCTGCCATCAATGAGCTGGCGGTCAAGCTGAACATGGACCCGGCCCAGCTGCGCCTGAAAAACCTGCCCCAGGTGGGGGAAACCATGCCGGCCTACTACAACGAGCCGTTGACCAGCTGCGCGCTTCCCCAGTGCATCCGGCGGGGCATGGAGCTGATTGGCTGGCAGGAGAAATACCCCTGTGTCAAGGTAGACGACCACCGTGTGCGGGGCATCGGCATGGCGGTTACCATGCAGGGTTCCGGCATTTCTGCCGTGGATACCGGCGCTGTCACCATCAAGCTCAATGATGACGGCTATTATACGCTGATGATTGGCGCCACCGATATGGGTACCGGCTGCGATACCATTCTGGCCCAGATGGCCGCCGAAATTCTGGACTGCCCTATGGAGCGTATTACGGTGGACGGGGTGGACACCGACCACTCCCCCTTTGATACCGGCTCCTATGCCTCCAGCACCACCTATGTCACCGGCACCGCCGTGGTAAAAGCCTGCACCCAGCTCAAGGAGCAGATCGCGGCCGAGGGCGCCCGCCGTCTGAACATCCACCCCGAGCGGGCGGAGTTTGACGGGGACAAGGTGTATGACCGCACCCACCCGGAGACCTCCATCACCCTCTGCAAGCTGGCCCAGTCCCTGGTGGCCGGTGTGGGGCCCCAGTGGCTCACCGCCACCGCCAGCCATTGCAGCCCCACCTCCCCCCCGCCCTTTATGGCAGGCTTTGCCGAGGTGGAGGTGGATCTGGAAACCGGCGAAACCAAGGTGGTGGACTATGTAGGCGTGGTGGACTGCGGCACCGTGGTCAACAAAAACCTGGCCCGGGTTCAGGCTGAAGGCGGTATTGCCCAGGGAATTGGTATGGCCCTGCTGGAGGACATCAACTATGATCCCAAAGGTCAGATGGTCAATTCCACCTTTATGCAGTATAAAATCCCCTGCCGCACCGATCTGCCCGAAATCCGGGTGGATTTTGAGGAGAGCTATGAGCCGAACGGTCCCTTCGGGGCCAAATCCATCGGAGAGGTGGTTATCAACACCCCCTCTCCCGCCATTGCCCATGCCGTATACAATGCCACCGGTGTACGGGTACACTCCCTGCCCATTACCGCAGAAAAAATCCTGATGGGCCGGGAAGATTAAAATACAAAGCAAACAGGCGTGCCGGCAGCGGCACGCCTGTTGTTGTTTTGGGATCAAGTTCCTTTGATTTGTGCGGACAACTCGGTCAGCGTTACCTGATAGGCCCGTTCTGCCCGGTCCAGCCAGGGCCGGCCGGCTGGCAGCGGGGGCATGGCCTCCCCCTTTGCCTCATAGAGCCGCTTTGCCACAAAGAGCAGAAAAGCAGGGTTTTTCACCAGTACCGGGCCGGTAATGTGGGTGGCCAGCAGGTTTCCATGGAAAAAGCCCTCCGGTCCCCCCTCTGCTTCGTTGCCGGCGCCTAAATCCATAGCAGAGCACAGAGGGTGTGCTGCCCCAGCAGTGACAGAGCATTTGTTCATGAAGCCCACCAGCGGGGTATCCAGAAAGTCGGTGCGGGCAATGATATCATGGGGGACTCGTTTGTCGGTTTCGGTTGTGGTAAAGGAGGCAAAACCCAATCCCTCAAAGCGCTTGCCCTCTTTGTCTGTGATTGCAGTTCCAAGCAGCTCCATGGCATTGCCGGTAAAGAATACCAGGGCTCCCTCCTCTTCCGCTTGCCTGAGGGCCTTTTGACGGGGCATCAGCCAGGACAGGGCGGCTTTCTGGGTGCGTTCTGTGCCAGCGCCCATATAAATCAGGTCTGCTCCGGAAAAATCAGGCACTTCCCCCCCTGCCACTGTCCGCAGGGTCACCTCTGCCCCCAGGTCCTCCAGCAGGCGGGACAGGACAGACAGATTGGCATATTCCCCATACAGGCTCATGGCCTCCGGGTAGAGATGCAGCAATGTAAAATCCATAAAGCCCCCTCCTTACTCCGTCCGCTGGACTTTGTCCAGCAGCTTGTCCCGGTCGGAGAAGCAGGTAACCACATACAGGTCCTCTTCCCCCTCCTGCGCCAAAGCCTGAACCGCTTCCGGGATGCTGCTGTAACAGGTGATCTTCTCCTGCGGGATGGCAGAAAAGTCAAAGCGCAGCGCCAGATCATGGACATACTTGCCGCACAGCACCACCCGCTCCACATGGCTCACGTTGATCAGGTCAAAGTCGATATCCCACAGCCAGCTGGTTTCCCCGGTAAAATACTTGCGGCTGATGGCGTCCACCATCACCAGTACGGTACAGGGCCTTTCAGTATCCCGGATATACCGCAGATTGGTGTCGTAGGCTACGGAATTTTCGTGCTTGCTGGTGAGCAATACCCCGTGATGCCTGCCCAGAGTAAAGGTGACCATCCGGCCGTTTTTCAGGATATAGCTGCCCAGTACACTGGCAATGGTATCCTTCTCCACTCCGCACAGCCGGCACAGCGACCAGGCCGCCAGGATGTTGTATACATTATAAATACTGCGGAAAGAGAGGGCCAGCCGGGTATCTCCCTCCAGCGTCAGGATTCCCTCCTTCAGATCCAGCCCGGTGGCGGCAAAGTCGGGGGTATGGCGGTGGTGGCCGCAGGCGGGACAGTGATAGTGGCCGATATGGTTGTAGTGGTACAAGGTGTACTCCATAGGCCCTTTACATGCGGGACACCGGGCGCCGTCATGGTAAATTCCCTGGTGTTCCACGGTGGCGCCGCTCCAGGATTCCAGGCCAAACCACCGGATCCGGTCATGGCCCTGGGCAAAGCAGGACACCAGCGGGTCATCGGCGTTGAGCACCAGGGTGGTATCCGGATGAAGGGCGGGCAGGATGGCGTCGTACACCCACTCCGGATGACCGTTGCGGGTGAGCTGATCCCGGTACAGGTTGGTGATGACAAAATGGGTGGGATGGAACCACCGGAAGCTGTATCGGGCGTACCGCTCATCGCTCTCCAGCAGCAGCACATCCCCTTTCATACGTCCCCCCAAGGTGCAGTGGGTGAGAATCAGGGTTGTAACCCCCTCAATCTGGTTGGAGCCTTCTGCGTTGTACACCACGTCCTTCCCGGCGGCCCGGAGAACCGAGGCGATCATCTCCACAGTGGAGGTTTTGCCGTTGGAGCCGGTGACGGCGATGACGTAAGAGGGCAGCTTGACCCGCCGCAGCACGTCGGGGCAAAGTTTCAGGGCGAATTGACCGGGAAGGCTGCTCCCCTTCCCCACCAGCTTGCCTGCAAAGCGCAGGGCTTTGCACAGCAGGATGGCCAGTGTCATTCTCATGGATTTCACTCCTTACAGGCTGGATTCTGTCGTACCCCACATTATACCCGCTCTTTCGCTGGGAAGTCAACGGTTACGGCCATTCCATCCATACAGGAAAACCGGGCCTGCTGCCATAGGCAGCAAGCCCGGTTGGTTCATAAAATGATGCAGATCAGGCCCCCGGAGCCCTCGTTGATGATGCGCTGGAGGGTCTCCTGGAGCTTGGAGCGGGCATCCTCCGGCATCCGCTTCAATTTCCCGTTCAAATCCTCGCTGACCAGCTCATGAAAGGATTTTCCAAAAATATTGGACTGCCAGATGGCCTTGGTGTCCCCCTCAAACTCCTGGAGCAGAAAGTTGACCATCTCTTCGCTCTGTTTCTCGTTGCCCACAATGGGAGATACCTCTGTCTCAATGTCTGCCCGGATCATATGGATGGAGGGGGCGGAAGCCTTCAGCCGTACCCCGTACCGTCCGCCCTGCCGGACAATTTCCGGCTCCTCCAGCACCAGTTCGTCGGTGCCGGGTACAACAATGCCGTAGCCGGTGGCTTTGACCTCCTCCAAGGCCCCTGCCACCTTGTCGTACTCCGCCTTTACCAGAGACAGACGGCTGAGCAGCTCCAGCAGGTCTCCGTCGTCATGAATGGTGAAGCCGGACTGCTGGGAGAGGGTGTCGTAAAACAGGCTGCGGGGCAGCTCCAGCTGGGCGGCGGCCAGACCGATGCCCAGATTCATGGAGGTAATCTGGGCCATGCTCACCGTATCGCAGGCTCCAATGGCCGATACCGCCCCCTCTACATCCCGGATGCGGCGCATCCCCTTGGCCCCCTCCCGGATGGCGGCGTACAGGCCATGCTTGATGGGGTGATCCCAGGGCAGGGCGTCCACCCAGGGAGGAAGGAAGAGATCCAGCTCTTTGACCGGGAATTCGTACAGTACCCCCTTGATGATGCGGGTGACGGCCTCTTCCTCCAGCTCCAGGCAGTTGACGCACACACAGGTCACGTCATACCGGGAAGAGAGATCGGCCCGGATGGCCTGAGCCCGGTCGGACAGGGGCTGGGCCGAATTGAGCACCACCAAAAAGGGCTTGCCCAGTTCTTTCAGTTCGGTAATCACCCGTTCCTCCGCCTCCAGGTAGTCCTCCCGGGGGATATCGGTAATGGTGCCGTCGGTGGTGACCACAATACCGATGGTACTGTGCTCCGCAATGACCTTCCGGGTGCCGATTTCGGCAGCTTCCGTCATGGGAATCGGCTCAGGGAACCAGGGCGTTGTCACCATTCTGGGGGCATCGTCCTCCAGAGAACCAACCGCCCCCGGCACCAGATAGCCCACGCAGTCGATGAGCCGAACCGAAAAGGTGGCCCCGCTGTCCATCACCACCTCCACCGCCTCTTCGGGGACAAACTTGGGTTCAGCGGTCATGATGGTGCGGCCGGAGCCGCTCTGGGGCAGCTCATCCCTGGCCCGCTCCCGGCGGTAGACATTTTCAATGCCTGGGATCACAAGGGTTTCCATAAACCGTTTGATGAACGTGGATTTTCCAGTCCGCACCGGCCCCACCACGCCGATATAGATATCCCCTTCGGTTCGCAGGGCGATATCCTCATAGAGCTTGCGTTCTTCCACTGGCAATTCCTCCTTCGGCCCAGTCAAGCCGGCGTTTTCTCTACATACCTATGGGGATAAGCTGTGGAATATGCCCGCTCATTCGGGTTGGAGCTGGTTCCGGCTCAGAGCGGTGGAGAGAGAAATCCGCTTGTCCGCTCCGCTGTCAAAGGAGATGGTGGCAATGTCTCCGTTGCGGGCGGTAAGCTGTCCGGGGCCAAAGGTCTTGTGAACCACCCGGATACCGGGGGTGTATCCCCCCAGCCGGGCCGCAATCTCCTCCCGGCTGGGCTGTGGGATGGGATTGGCTGTTCCGGCTGGCTTTCTGGAGGATTTTGCTGGGAAGAGCTGGCGGGCAAAGGTGGAAGGCAGTCCCCCCTTCCGGAAGGTAAAGAGGGCCAGCTCCCATTTTGCCCGGGTCATGCCCACATAAAAGAGCCGCCGTTCCTCTTCAAAGGCATCTATTTCCGCCGGCGAGGCATCCTGGTCTGGGAGGGACTTGGGGAAAATACCGTCTGCCACATCCATCAGCAGCACCCGCTGGTACTCCAGCCCCTTGCTGGAGTGGATGGTGGACAGGGTAAACAGGCAGTCGGTCTGGGGGGAGCCTGCCCTTACCACCTGCTCCAGCTCTTCCAGCCGCTTCAGCAGGGCAACCGGGCTGGGCTGCTCCGCGCCAAGGGCTTCCAGGATATCTGCTTTATGCAGATCTCCCCCCCGTTCTTCCAGGTAGTCTCCGTAGCCCATAAAATGCACCATCCGATATACCGCTTTGTCCCCCGGGTCCTGGAGCAGGTTGGTCAGGTGGGTTTGAAGGGCTTTGCATTGCTTTTTGGTCCATGGGGAGGTTTTAGGGCTGGCGGCCAGATATTCCAAAGGGGTCATCCCCACCGCTTCGGACAGAGACACGGCCTCCTGGGCCATAGCCCGGCTGATGCCCGCCCCCAGTTTGTAATACAGATTGAGAAAGCGTACCCCGT
>CALWOK010000191.1 GCA_944383125.1 uncultured Flavonifractor sp. | reverse complement strand
ACTCTGGTGGAGCTGGCGGAGAGCTATGAGCTGAACCGCAATCCCATCCACCCCTATACCAAGACCCTGCTGTCCGCTGTGCCGGTACCCGATCCCGAGGTAAGCCGCACCCGTCAGCGCATTGTGCTTCAGGGCGACATCCCCTCCCCCATGAATCCCCCCTCCGGCTGCCGGTTCCACACCCGCTGCCCCTACGCCACCGACAAGTGCAAGGAGGCGGTACCCCAGTTCAAGGAACATGCGCCCGGTCATTACGCCGCCTGTCACCTGCTGGGCTGAGCAGCGGCTTTGGTCTAAGTGTGGCGAAGGGTGTTGTAACAATTCTGAAACATTTTCTTTACAGCTGTGCAACACCGTGGTATAATGCCACTAAATTGCTTTCGTATACAAAAGGCAAATTTCTGTACAGTGTATCCCGCCTGCGGGCGAGTTGATACAAAAAAGAAAGATGGAGGTCCCACAATGAAAAAGAGAAAGATTCTCTCTTTGCTCCTGACCGGCACTCTGACCTTCGGTCTGCTGGCCGGTTGCGGCGGCGGCACCCAGAGTTCCGACGCCACGCCCAATGCGCAGGACAGCGCCACTCCCAACGCAAGCAGCACGCCCTCTGCTTCCGGCGATGCCCTTGAGCTGAACATCAGCATTGCATCTGAGCCCCAGACCATCGACCCCGCTCTGAACAGCGCTGTGGACGGCGCCATCATGACCAGCCACATGTTTGAGGGTCTGATGCGCTGGGAGGACTCCGGCACTGAGACCGGCGGCTCCGACGGCACCTGCAACAACGCCAAGCTGGGCTACGGCCAGGCTGAGAGCTATGACAAGGTCGTGAACGAGGACGGCACTGTCACCTACACCTTCCACCTGCGGGACGGCATCAAGTGGTCCGACGGCAAGGACGTGACTGCCCAGGACTTCGTGTTCTCCTGGCAGCGTCTGGTAACTCCCGAGACTGCCGCTGACTACAACTACATGATCGACTGCGTGGTCAACGCCAAGGAGATCATGAACGGCGAGAAGGAACCCTCCGAGCTGGGCGTCAAGGCTGTGGATGAGAAGACCTTTGAGGTCACCATCACCACCGACCTGCCCTACTTCACGGAGATCTGTGCCTTCCCCGCCACCTTCCCTGTCCGTGAGGATATGGTCAGCAACAGCCAGTGGACCTACAGCCCCGAGACCTACATCTCCAACGGCGCTTACAAGATGACCGTTCGTGAGACCAACTCCCAGATCGTCATGGAGCCCAATGAGCACTACTACGGTGTTGACAACCTGGGTCCCCAGAAGATCACCTTCAAGCTGATGGACGACAACAACGCTCAGCTGAACGGCTTTAAATCCGGTGAGCTGAACTTCATCCAGAATGTTCCTGTGGACGAGGTCGCCGGCCTGCTGTCCTCCGGCGAGATGAAGATTGTGGACTACATCGGCACCTACTATGTGTGCTACCAGACCGAGAAGGAGCCCTTTGACGATCCCAAGGTGCGTCAGGCCTTTACTCTGGCTGTGGACCGCAACTATATTGTAACTGAGATTACCCAGACCGGCCAGGTTGAGGCCGGCGGCTATGTGCCTGCTGGTATTTACGATGCTGCCGGCGCCGAGGGCGACGACTTCCGCACCACCGGCGGCGACTACTACGATCCCTATGCCGAGGCTTATGAGGCCAACTGTGAGAAGGCCCGTGAGCTGCTGGCTGAGGCCGGCTATCCTGACGGCCAGGGCTTCCCCGTGGTGGAGTACCTGTACAACACCGACGACAACCACAAGGCGGTTGCCGAGGCCCTCCAGAACATGTGGCAGACCCAGCTGGGCGTGACCGTCACCCTGAACAACCAGGAGTGGGGTACCTTCCTGGAGACCCGTAAGAACGGCGAGTACTCCATTGCCCGTAACGGCTGGATTGCCGACTACAACGATCCCATGTCCTTCCTGGATATGTGGATCACCGGCGGCGGCAACAACGACGCCCAGTACTCCAGCGAGGCTTATGACGCCAAGATTGCCGAGGCCAAGGCTTCTCACGATCCCGCTGAGCGCATGAAGCTGATGCACGAGGCTGAGGACATCCTGCTGGAGCAGGATTGGGTGGTCAACCCCCTGTACTTCTACACCCAGTCCTACATGCTGTCTGACGGCATTCAGGGCATGTACTACACTCCCCTGGGCTACTTCTTCTTCGATCACTGCACCCAGGGCTAAGATTACCCCCCAACCGGGCGGAGCCACCAGGCTCCGCCCGGTTTTTTTCTGTCGCTCTTGCGAAATGGGCGGTACCGTATTACAATGGACTTGTACAAAATAGACAAGGAGGTGTCCCATGAAACTGACCTTTTTTGGCGCTGCCAGGGCTGTCACCGGCAGCTGCCACTGCGTGGAGTGCGGCGGGAAGAAGATTCTGGTGGACTGCGGCCTGCAACAGGGCAGGGATGAAAAGGACAACCAGGAGCTGGACTTCAATGCCGGCTATATTGACGCCGTGGTTGTCACCCACGCCCACATTGACCACTCCGGACGGATCCCGCTGCTGGTCAAACAGGGCTTTACAGGCAATATCTACTGCACCCGCCTGACGGGGCAGCTGCTGTCCATTATGCTGCGGGATTCCGCCCACATTCAGGAGAGCGACGCCCAGTGGGCCAATCAGAAGGGGAAGCGGGCCGGAGTGGAACCGGTGGAACCGCTCTACACCGTAGCCGACGCAGAGGCCGCCATCAAGCATATCGTCACCTGTGAGTATGGTACCCGTCTCCAGATTGAGGACGGGGTGAAGGTACGCTTTGTGGACGCAGGCCATCTGTTAGGCTCTGCCAGTGTGGAAATGTGGCTCACCGAGGGGGAGGAGACCCGGAAGGTGGTCTTTTCCGGCGATATCGGCAACCGGGATCAGCCTATCATCCGGGACCCGGAGTACATCAAAGAGGCCGACTATGTGCTGACCGAATCCACCTACGGGGACCGGCTCCACAAGATGGATCAGGAACCCGACTATACCGCCGACCTGGCCGCCATCATTGACGAAACGTTGGGTAAGGGGGGCAATGTCATCATCCCCTCCTTTGCCGTGGGGCGTACCCAGGAACTGTTGTATTTCATGCGGGAAATGAAGGAGCAGGGGCTGGTCAAAAGCGTACCCAACTTCCAGGTGGTGGTGGACTCCCCTCTGGCCGGCGAGGCCACCCGTATTTTCTCCGGGGATCTCCATGGCTATCTGGACGAGGAAGCCATTGCCGCCCTGAAGGGAGGCGCCCTGTTCCAGTTCCCCGGCCTGACCATTACCGAGTCCAGCGCCGAGTCCCGGGCGCTCAATGAGGATCAAACGCCCCGTGTGATCATTTCGGCGGCCGGTATGTGCGACGCCGGACGGGTGCGCCACCACCTGAAGCACAACCTGTGGCGTCCTGAGAGTGCGGTGGTGTTTGTAGGCTTCCAGGCTGAAGGCACCCTGGGCCGCCGTCTGCTGAACGGGGTATCTTTTGTGAAGCTGTTCGGGGAGGAAATCGCCGTCCGGGCCCGCATTGTCAACTTCCAGGGCCTTTCCTCCCATGCCGACCGGGACGGCTTGCTGCGGTGGATCGAAAGCTATCATCCCAGGCCCCGGCATGTCTTTGTGGTACACGGTGATGTGGATGTTACCGAACGCTATGCAGAAACCCTCCGCCAGCGGGACTTTGCCGCCCACGCCCCCAACTATGAGGAGGTATACGACCTGCTGGAGAACAAAATGCTGGCTCCCGGTATTCCCCCCCAGCAAAAGCCTGCTGTTACCCCCGGCGCCTCTCCCGCCTTCCAGCGGCTGGAGGAGGTGGGCCGCAGGCTTCAGGAGGTGATTGCCCACAACAAGGGAGGCACCAACAAGGATCTGGGCAAGTTTGCCGACCAGCTGCGTGCTCTCATCGAAAAGTGGGACCGTTGAGGCAAGTGCCTGTTGCAGAAGGCTGCAACAGGCACTTTTTTACCCCAAATTTAGAACAAACGTTTGCAAAACGGGGCGTCTTATGGTATACTGTGAAAAAAACTGGTACAAGGAGGGCCTGCCATGAAACCGCTGTCACCCAAACAGCAGCAGATTTACGATTATATTGTCGCTTTTTCCGCAGAACACGGCTACCCCCCATCGGTACGGGAAATCGGGGCCTATGTGGGCTTGAAATCTCCCTCCACTGTCCACTTTCACCTGAAAGGTCTGGAGGCGGAGGGTCTGATTACCAAGGCTGAGGGGAAAACCCGCTCCATTACCGTCACCCAGCTGCCCAGTGAGGAGACTCCTGCTGCCGGGGACAAGGTGCCTGTGGTGGGCAATGTGGCCGCCGGTTCCCCCATTCTGGCCCAGGAATGCATTGAAGATTACCTGACCTTTGACACCGGCGGACGGGCAGGGGAGTACTTTGCCCTGCGGGTGCGGGGCGAGTCCATGAAATACGCCGGGATTCTCCCCGGTGATCTGGTGGTGGTTCACCAGCAAAAGGAGGCCCACAGCGGAGAGATTGTGGTGGCCCTCTTTGAGGATGAGGCCACAGTCAAAACCTTCCGCCGGATGAACGGGCATGTGTGGCTCATGCCGGAAAATCCTGACTACGAACCCATCGACGGCAAAGGCTGTACCATTTTGGGGAAGGTGACTGCCGTGGTGCGGCGGTATTGAGTATGAATCGAATTTGTTTTGACACCCCTGTGGGGCAGATGGCCCTGGAAGAGGAGGGGGGCGGTCTGACCGCCCTCCGGCTGCCCAATCAGCC
>CALWOK010000190.1 GCA_944383125.1 uncultured Flavonifractor sp. | reverse complement strand
GTGGCATTGCCGACGGCCGCCAGATGGCTGCCGCCTTCGCCCTGGGGGCCTGCGGCGTGCAGGTGGGTACCTGTCTGCTGACCAGCAACGAGTGTCCCATCCATGACAACTACAAGCAGGCCGTCCTCAAGGCCGGAGCCAACGACACCACTGTGACCGGCCGCTCTGGCGGCGCTCCTGTGCGGGTGCTGAAAAACAAGATGGCCCGGGAATACCTGCGGATGGAAAAGCAGAATCTGCCTCTGGAGGAGATGGAAAAGCTCACCCTGGGTTCTCTCCGCCGGGCAGTATTTGACGGGGACTGGGACACCGGCAGCTTTATGGCCGGTCAGGTGGCCGGTATGATGACCGAAATCAAACCGCTGCGCCAGATTTTTGAGGAACTGATGGCCGGTTATCAGGCCGTCGTGAAAGGACTGTAACCATGAGCCTTGCTTTTTTGTATGCCGGACAGGGCAGTCAGCACCCCGGCATGGGGGCCGACCTCTATGAAACCTATCCGGTCTTTCGGGCCGTACTGGACAGCGCCGATGTGGGCTTTGATCTGAAAACCGTCTCCTTTACGGACCCTGATGGGGTGCTCAACCAGACGGAATACACCCAGCCCTGTATGGTGGCCTTTGCCGCAGGCATGACCGCCATTCTGGAGCAGCTGGATATCCGTCCCCACTATGCCGCCGGTCTCAGCCTGGGCGAGTATTCCGCCCTTCAGGCCGCCGGGGTATTCTCTCCCCAGGATGCCGTTTCTCTGGCTGCGTTCCGGGGCAAAGCCATGGCCTCTGCCTGTGCCGGTATGGCCTGCGGCATGACCGCTGTGCTGGGCCTGGACCGGGACAAGCTCCAGCAGGCCTGCACCCAGGCCTCTGAGCTGGGCGTGGTGGAGATCGCAAACTACAACTGCCCCGGTCAGCTGGTAATTGCCGGAGAACAGGCTGCGGTGGACAAGGCCTCCGCCCTGGCAAAAGAGCTGGGAGCCAAGCGCTGCCTCCCCCTGAAGGTAAGCGGACCCTTCCACACCTCCCTCCTCTCCCCTGCCGGTGACGCCCTGCGAGAGAAATTCAAGGAAATCTCCTTCGGCACCCCCAAGTTCCCTGTCCTCTTCAACTGTCTGGGCCGGGAAATGGGTGCTGACGATACCATTCCCGCCCTGCTGGAGAAACAGGTCCAGTCCTCCGTCTATATGGAGGATACCATCCGCCGGCTGGAGGAGCTGGGGGTGGACACCATTGTGGAAATCGGCCCCGGCAAGGCCCTCAGCGGCTTTGTGAAGAAGACCGCTCCCTCCATCAAGACATACGCCGTGGAGACCTGCGCCGACATTCAGGCACTGGCTGCGGCCCTGAAAGGATAACAACATGAGTATGACTGGAAAGACCGCCGTAGTCACCGGCGGCAGCCGGGGCATCGGCAAGGCCATCTGCCTGGAGCTGGCCCGCCGGGGCGCCAATGTGGTATTCTCCTATGCCGGCAACACCGCCGCCGCCGAAGAAACCCTGGCTGAGCTCAAGGCCCTGGGAATAGAGGCCCGGGCGGTACAGGGCAATGTGGCCGACCCTGCTGCGGTCAAGACCCTGATTGACACCGCTGTAAAAGAACTGGGCGGGCTGCACATCCTGGTAAACAATGCAGGCATCACCCGGGACAACCTGGCCATGATGCTGAAGGAAGAGGATTTTGACGCCGTCATTGAAACCAATCTGAAAGGCACCTTCCTGTGCATGAAGGCCGCTGCCCGGCCTATGATGAAAGCCAAATACGGCCGCATCATCAACCTGACCTCTGTGGTGGCCCTGCGGGGAAATCCGGGCCAGATCAACTACTGCGCCAGCAAGGCCGGCGTCATCGGCATGACCAAATCTCTGGCCAAGGAGCTGGGCGGCCGGGGTGTGACCGTCAATGCCGTGGCCCCCGGCTATATCGCCACCGACATGACTGCCGCTTTGCCGGAGGCCGCCCGGGAGGCCATGCTGACCACCATCCCCGCCGGCCGGGCCGGTACCCCGGAGGACGTGGCTGCTGCCGTGGCCTTCCTGGCCTCTGAGGAGGCGTCCTACATCACCGGACAGGTTCTCTCCGTCGACGGCGGAATGGGCATGTAAGGAGGAGCAAGTATGGAAAAACGCAGAGTTGTCATTACCGGTATGGGGACAGTCAACCCCCTGGGCCACAATGTGGCCGATACCTGGCAGGCAGTCAAACAGGGTGTGTGCGGCATTGCCCCCATCACCCATTACGATTCCTCCAGTCAGAAGGTACACCTGGCCGGTGAGGTAAAGGACTGGGACCCCACCTCCGTCCTGGACAAAAAGGAAGTGCGCCATATGGCCCGCTTCTCCCAGTTTGCCATGGCCTCCGCCAAGGAAGCGATGGCTGACAGCGGCCTGGATCTGGAGGCGGTTGACCACACCCGCTGCGGCGTTATTGTGTCCAGCGGCGTGGGGGGCATCAGCCTGACCGAGTCCGAGCAGATGCGCTGCTCTGAAAAGGGGTTTGACCGGGCCTCCCCCTTCTATATCCCCTCCACCATTGCCAACATGGCTGCCGGTCTTATTGCCATTGCCTTTGGCTTCCAGGGTATGTGTACCTGTCCCGTCACCGCCTGTGCCGGCGGCTCCAATGCGGTAGGGGACGCTTTTCGCCACATCCGGGACGGTTATGCCGAGGTGATGCTGTGCGGCGGCAGCGAGGCCTCCGTCACCCCCCTGTCCATCGGCGGCTTTACCTCCATGCGGGCCCTCCATGTGGGAGACGATCCCAACCGGGCCTCCATCCCCTTTGACGCCCAGCGCTCCGGCTTTGTGCTGGGTGAGGGCGCCGGTATCCTGCTGCTGGAGGAGTATGAGCATGCCAAGGCCCGTGGGGCCAAGATATACGCCGAGGTAATGGGCTATGGCGCCACCTGTGACGCCTACCATATGACTGCTCCCGCTCCCAACGGGGAGGGCGGCGCCCGGGCCATGGCCCAGGCACTGGCCGACGGAGGTGTGGCCCCGGAGCAGGTAGGCTACATCAACGCCCACGGCACCTCCACCCCCCTGAACGATTGCGGCGAGACAGCCGCCATCAAAACAGTATTCGGCGATCATGCCTACAAGCTGGCCGTCAGCTCCACCAAGTCCATGACCGGCCATATGCTGGGTGCCGCCGGTGCGGTAGAGGCCATTTTCTCCGCCCTCACCCTGAAGGAGGGCTATCTCCCCGCCACCATCCACTATGAGGTACCCGATCCCGCCTGCGATCTGGACTACGTACCCAACCAGGGCCGTGAGGCCCAGGTGGAGTATGCCCTGTCCAACTCTCTGGGCTTTGGCGGTCACAACGCCTGTGTCCTGTTCAAAAAATGGGAGGGCTGAGCCATGGAACTCAATTCCAATCAAATTGCTGAAATCCTGCCCCACCGCTACCCCTTCGCTCTGGTAGACCGCATTGTGGACGGTGAGGAGGGCAAGTGGGCCAAGGGTATCAAGTGCGTTACCGTCAACGAGCCCTTCTTCCAGGGCCATTTTCCCCAGTATCACGTCATGCCCGGTGTGCTCATTCTGGAGGCTCTGGCTCAGGTGGGAGCTGTGGCCCTGCTGTCCATGCCGGAAAACAAGGGCAAGCTGGCCTTCTTCGGCGGCATCAAACAGGCCCGCTTCCGCCGTCAGGTGGTACCCGGCGACGTATTGGAGCTGGAATGTACCCTCATCAAGCAGAAGGGTCCGGTGGGCATCGGGGAGGCCAAAGCCACCGTCAACGGTCAGGTGGCGGCCACAGCCGAGCTTACCTTTGCCCTGGGCAAGTCCTGATCCCCTTTCCTCTTGCCCATGAATCCCATCATGCTGATGACTGCTCCTCAAAACGGCTTTGATCGCCCCATTATCATCTATCGCTTGTGCGGAGGCCTGGGTATGCTGGAAGAGAAATTTGAAACGGTGTATACGAAATTTAAACTGCATTTTTATCAGGAGATCTTTGAGCGGTTTCAGAACCGGGAATCCAGTCTGACTGCGGTGGAGACCTTCGCCATGGAGACCATTCAGGCCCTGGGCAGCCCTACGGTCAATGAATTTGCCTCCTTTATGCGCATCTCTCCCCCCAATGCCGCCTACAAGATCAACAGCCTGATCCGCAAGGGCTATATTCAGAAAATCCAGTCGGAGCACGACAAGCGGGAATATCATCTGCAAGTCACCCAGAAATACCGGGATTATTACAACATCAGCAACGACTATGTCCAGGTGGTGACGGAGCGGATGCGCCAGCGCTTTACCCCCGCAGACTGTGCCAAGCTGGAGGAAATGCTCTCCATCATCAGCCAGGAGCTGATGCCCGAAATCAAACTGGAGGCCCCGGAGGCCCCCTGACAGACAAAGTCCCAACCGGCATACAACCGGTTGGGACTTTCTTGTTATTCCAGATCCAGTTCGGGCGGGACATCAATCTGATCGGAGACATACCTGCCGTTTTTCTTCCGCTGCCGGACACATTCGGTAAGCAGGTATTCAATCTGACCATTCACCGACCGGAAATCATCCTCCGCCCAGGCCGCAATGGCGGCGTACAGCTTGGGCGAGAGCCGCAGCGGGATTTGCTTCTTGCCGTCTGACGCCATATCAGTACAGGCTGCCGGAGTTCACCACCGGCTGGGCATCCCGGTTGCCGCACAGCACCACCAGCAGGTTGGACACCATAGCCGCCTTCCGCTCCTCGTCCAGGTTGCCCACCTGCTTCTCGTTCAGGCGCTCCAGGGCCATTTCCACCATGCCCACTGCCCCGTCCACAATCATCTTGCGGGCGTCAATGATGGCGCTGGCCTGCTGCCGCTGGAGCATGACGGCGGCAATTTCGGGGGCATAGGCCAGGTAAGTAATGCGGGCCTCAATGATCTCCAGCCCGGCTTCCGCCACCTTGCTCTGGATTTCATCTTTGATGCGCTGGGCTACCACTTCACTGGAACCCCGCAGGCTGCCCTCGTCGGCCACTCCATCCCCGGTGGTGTCAACGTTGGGGGCCACGTCATAGGGGTAAATGCGCACAATGTTCCGCAGGGCGCTGTCACACTGAAGGGACAGGTACTCCTTGTAGTTGTCCACGTCAAAGACCGCCTTGGCGGTATCCACCACCCGCCACATCACCGCAATGCCGATTTCCACCGGATTGCCCAGGCAATCGTTGATTTTCTGGCGGTTGTTGTTGAGGGTCATAATCTTCAGGGAGATTTTTTTGCCCCCCTCCTGTGCCTCAGTTTTCTCTTTCCCTTTGGCCCCGCCGTCCACATCTCCGCTCTGGTTGAGCTTAGTCTGGGCCGCCGGGTTTACCCCGGAACAGAAGGGATTGACATAGTAAAACCCCTCCCCTTTCAGGGTACCCACGTACTTGCCGAACAGGGTGAGCACCAGGGCCTCCTGGGGCTTGAGGATTTTCAGGCCGCAGGCCAGAATCCATCCCAGCACAATCCAGGCAATGGATACCGCCAGCACCGCCACAGAAAGCACATCCGGCCCCAGCCAGGCATTGTCTATGCGGATGGCCGCCCAGATGACTCCCACAACAGCCGCCACATAGAGCAACAGAATGAGCAGCAGCATGGGCATTCCCATCTTCTTGCCGGTCAGGATTTTTTCTTCCATAATAAGCACCTCCTTGATATCAAAATCATATCACTACTATATCAGATTGTCAAGGCTTTCCTGGCCCATAACAAACGGGCCTGCTGCACATGGCAACAGGCCCGTTCCATCAGGCGCTTATTCTGCTGTCACCACAGCCTCTTCCCCGTTGGAAGTGGCGTGGAGGGCGGAAATGGGATGCTGATAGCTGTCGATGATTTTGGTGGCAATCTGATCCTCCAGGTCCTTCTGAATCTGGCGGCGCAGGTTGCGGGCGCCATAGGTGAGAGAGTAGGATTTGCGCACCAGATGCTCCATCAGAGCATCGTCCCAGGTAAAGGTGATCCCCTTCTCTTTCAGGGTATCCCGCAGTTCTCCCAGCATAATGGCGGCAATGGCCTTGAAATTGTCCTCGGTCAGCCGGTTGAAGTAAACAATCTCGTCCACCCGGTTGATAAACTCCGGCCGCAGGAAGGACTCCAGCGCCTTCATGGCCCGTTCTCTTCCCTGCTCATCGGCGGTGCGGCCAAAGCCCACGGAACCGGCCGACTTGCTGTCGCTGCCGGCATTGGAGGTCATCACAATGACGGTGTTCTCAAAATTCACATTGCGGCCCTGGGCGTCGGTAATATGGCCGTCATCCAGGATTTGCAGCAAAATGTTGAGCACATCGGGGTGGGCCTTTTCAATCTCATCAAAGAGCACCACGCAATAGGGCTTGCGGCGTACCTTTTCGGTCAGCTGGCCCGCCTCGTCGTAGCCCACATAGCCCGGCGGAGAACCGATGATGCGGGAGACGGCAAACTTCTCCATAAACTCCGACATATCCAGCCGGATCAGGGCCTCAGGAGAATGGAACATGTCCATGGCCAGTCGCTTGACCAGTTCGGTCTTGCCCACGCCGGTGGAGCCCACAAAGATGAAGGATACCGGCTTGCGCTTGGAGGCAATGCCCACCCGGCCCCGGCGCACTGCGGCGGCCACAGCATGAACCGCCTCATCCTGACCAATCAGGTGCTCTCTCAGCCGCTCCTCCAGCCTGGCCAGCCGCTCATACTCGGCCTCCTGGATCTGGCTGGCGGGAATCTTGGTCCAAAGCTCAATGACACGGGCCAGATGGGCCACCGTCAGGGGGGGCGCACTCTGGGCATCCAGCTTGCTCAGCTCGTCCTGGAGACGCATTTCCCGGCTTTTGATCTCAGCCAGCCGCTCGTAGTCCTTGCTGCTGCCCTCGTCAGCCACCAGCTGTTCCCGCTCTCTGGAGAGGTGCTCCAGCTCCTTTTTGAAGTTGGACTGACGGCGCTCGTTGGCTCCCAGGGCCTCGGTGGTGGCGGGATTGCCTGTCAGAGCGTCGTGTTCCGCATAGAGCTTGTTCAGCTCCCGGCGAATTTCACTCTGCCGGCCCTCGTTGTTTTTCAGGGCGGTCTGGCGCTTGTAGTCCCGGTCGTTGGCCTCCACCATCAGGTTTTCCCGCTCCTGTCCCAGAGCGGCAAGCTCCTGCTTCAGTTCCATCTCCCGGGCCAGATTTTTGTTGTGCAGGTTCACGTCGGAGCAGGCCTCGTCAATCAGGTCAATGGCCTTGTCCGGCAGGAACCGGTCGGTGATATACCGCTCGCTCATGGTCACCGCCATCCGGCACATTTCGGGAGAGATGGAGACAAAATGGTACTTCTCATAGTAGGGGGCAATGCCCTTGAGAATGTCCACGCTGTCCTCTATGGAGGGCTCCTCCACAATGACGGGCTGGAACCGGCGCTCCAGCGCAGAGTCCTTTTCAATATACTTGCGGTACTCGGTCAGGGTGGTGGCGCCAATGACCTGGATTTCGCCCCGGCTCAGGGCGGGTTTAAGGATGTTGGCGGCATTCATGGAGCCTTCGGCGTCCCCTGCCCCCACGATGTTGTGGACCTCATCAATCACCAGGATAATATTGCCCAGCTTCTTGATCTCCTCAATGAGGCCCTTCATCCGGCTTTCAAACTGGCCCCGGAACTGGGTCCCTGCCACCAGGGCGGTGAGGTCCAGCAGGTAGACCTCCTTGTCCAGCAGCTTGTAGGGTACCTCCCGCTGGCAGATTCGCTGGGCTAACCCCTCGGCAATGGCAGTCTTGCCCACGCCGGGCTCGCCGATGAGACAGGGATTGTTCTTCTGCCGGCGGTTGAGAATCTGGATGGTGCGCTGGATCTCCTCTTCCCGGCCGATGATCTGATCCAGCTTGCCCTCCTGGGCCTTGCGGGTCAGGGAGATACAGTAGTTTTCCAAAAATTTGCGCTTGGGAGGCTTCTCCCCCTTCTTTTCCTTCTCCCCCCGCTCAGAGCGGCTGTTGTCCCGCTCCGGCGGCTGGTTCTGGGGATTCTGAGCGCCGCCGAAGAGTTTGTTCAGGAAGGGGAAGGTGGCCGTTTTGCCCTCGTCCTCCTCTTCCTGACTGTCTGCCTCTTCTGTGGGCAGCAGCCCTTCCACACCCTCGGCGCCCCCAAAGGCTGACATCATCTCATTGGTCAGACCCTCCAGGTCCTCGTCGGTGATGCCCATTTTCTGCATCATATCTTCCACAGGCTTGATGCCCATTTCCTTGGCACATTTCAGGCAAAGCCCCTCACTGGTGGTATTGCCGCCTTCCATTTTCTGAATAAAGATGACAGCCACATTTTTGTGGCATCTGGAACAAAGTGTTGGTTGCATATATGTTCAGCTCCTTTGCAGGGGCGGGAGCATATTGTCCATCCCCCGGAAAGATGATTCTAATCCGAAATTGTGAACTGGGTATGAAATCATGCCTGCTTTCTGACACAAACCGCTGCGCGGAACTGGACCACATAGCTGGCCAGGGCGGCCAGGGTCAGGGCCAGGGCTCCCGCCATCAGGCCGGAACTCCACTGCCGGGGCAGCTCGGGGAAGAGCACCAGAACCACACATACCAGGAAAAAGACCCCGGTGGACAGCTTGCCCAGCCAGTTGGAGGGAATGACATCGTGAATTTTATGATACATAATGGACCCGCCGATGGTCATGGTCAGCTCCTTACAGAAGAACACGATGACCATCCACAGGGGGATAATGCCATCCACCGTAATGCACACAATGACCGTAAAGGTCATCAGCTTGTCGGCCAAGGGGTCTAGGATGCGCCCCAGCCGGGTGATCTGATTGAAATGCCGGGCAATCCAGCCGTCGGCAATGTCGGTGACAAAGGCCACCAGATAGACCAGCGCCGCCCACCGGTGGGCATGGGGAAAGGGCTGGAAAAATACCACCGCAAATACCGGCACCAGAATCAGCCGGAAGATAGATAGTATGTTTGGGACTGTCATGTTATTTCACCTGATTTTCTCTCTTTCGTGATGGGCGGTTACAGTGCGGACAGAAGTGCCAGCGGGCTGGAGGTCATAAAGAACTTCAGCAGCACTGTCTGTTCCACCGTCTCCTGAGGGATAAGATTGCCCATAAGCTGGAGCATCCAGGCCGCCACAAACAGAATGAGACAGCCCTGGAGCAAACCAAACACCCCGCCCAGGGTCTGGTTGAGAACGTGAATGCCGGGCAGCCTGGCCACCAGATTCAGGGTGCGGCTGACCACCTTCCACAGAATCAGGATAAGGGTAAAGCCCACCAGATACAGTATACGGTATGCCACCGTCTGGGCAATGGAGGCGGCTGCCTTGGCCGCCACATCGGCTGCCGCTCCGGTCATACCGTTTTCCACTGCCTGGTTGACCATGTCAATGAGATCCTGATAAAAGCCCATTCCCTTCAGGGCGTTGAGCACCTCCTGCAGGGGGTCGGTACCGGGGGCGCTCTCTCCCCCTCCCTCTATGGAGGGCTGTCCCAGATTGTGTTCTATCTGCTGGTTGAGCTGTTCTTCAATAGCAGCCGCAAAATGAGGCTCCAGCGCATCCGCCACCATGGGCGACAGGGTACGGGCCAGAACACCCGCCCCTACAAAGGCGATCACTACCCCTAGCAGGCCGCACAGGGACAGGATCAGGCCCCGGCGCACGCCCAGCAGCACAAAGGCCGCCAGAACAGCCACCACAACCACTTCCAAGAATATTGCCATAGATTCCTCCGATCAACTGTTGCTATTGGGGCAGATAGAGCCGGGCCGTGCTGCTGTCCATCAGCATGGCACTGCCGTCTGCCCGCTGGAGCACCTTGCGGGCGCTTTGGGTGCTCTCCAGGCTGTTGTACAGGTCCAGATCCTGGTCATAGATATCCAGCCGGTTGGCCGTGAGCAGGGCCACATACCGCCCTGCGGCCGAGATGGACAGCACCTGCTCGTCCAGAGAGAGGGTGGCCTGCGCCTCCCCTCTGCCGTCCACCACCACCAGCTCGGCAGCGCTGCCTGCCCGGTACTTGCCCAGCAGCAGCGCCGCCGTACCGTCTCCCTCCAGGGAAAAGCCCTTGAGATAACGGCCGGCATAGGAATATCCCCCCATCAGAACGGCCGATCCATTCAGCCGGTACAGGGTACTCTCCCCCAAGGCCCAGATACCCTCCTTGTCCCAGGTCATTTCCAGCACCGTCTCGCTGCCCACCGGGTAGCTGTCCTGGGGCTGGGCTTCTTCCAGACTTCCGCCGAGAGGATACAGCTCCACCGTACTGGCAAAGGTCCCCTCCTTTACATCCATGGTCAGCAGGGCTACCTTGCCGCTGTCAGGCGACAGGGCCGCATCCATCACAAAGCGGCTGGACAGGCTGATCTGCATCTGGGGCTGGAACTGGCTGTCGTAAATTGTGACCACCCCTTTGTAGCCGCTCTTCTGGGTGACCACCACCATCCAGCCCACGTCGTTGAGGTCGGCGGAAATCAGCTGTTCCTCCTCTTCCAGTTCCAGAGAAAAGATCTCTGTCCGGTCCCGGAAGGCCAGCAAAACCCGTCCTCCCGCATCATAGGCCAGGGCGGTATTCCCTTTGGCTACGGCCACAGGGTGGTTCATGGTGATGGTACGGCTGACATAGACCTGCCCGCTGCCGGAGTAAAGCCACACCCCGGTGGAGGAGCACACCAGCAGGTCCCCCCCCACATTGGCAAAGAGGCTGGTACCATCCCCGTCATAGGGAAAGGACTCGGCCTGTCCATTGTCTGCCAGAGTCAGATCCCGGTAGGCAAACCACCGCCTGACCCCATCAAAGTTCAGCTTGTCATAGTTGAGGATGAGGGCCACCGCCCCCAGCACCAGCGCTGCCGTTATCACAAAGAGCAGCAGCCGTATCAGCAGATTGGGCCGCTGGACGGGCTGCTTTCCGCCCCCGCCCGTCTTATGCCCTGGTTCCGACTTTATGAGGCGGAGCATTACAACACATCCTCATGGTACCACAGTTTTGTCATATACAGCCCCCCGGCAGGCACCGTAGGCCCGGCAGCCGTCCGGTTTCTGCCCTCCAGAATGGCGGGTACATCGTCGGGAGAAAATTTTCCTTCGGCGGCATAGACACAGGTACCTACCATAGCCCGTACCATATTATACAGAAAGCCGTCGGCGCATACCTTACATTCAATCATAAGATCCCTGCGAACAATGTCAAAATAGTGTACCGTCCGCACTGTGGTGCGGGTTTCCGTCCCCACCGAGCGCACCGCTGCAAAGTCGTGGGTTCCCACAAAATGAGAGGCCGCTTGCTGCATCACCGCTTCGTCCAGATGCTTGGGATAGAACCAGGCCCGGTTCACATAGAAGGCATTGCGGATATGGGAGTTATAAATGCGGTAGGTGTATTCCTTTTTCAGACAGGAGCCGATAGCGTTGAACTGATCCGGCACCTCGGTGGCCCTGACCACCACAATATCGTCAGGCAGACGGGTATTGACCGCCAGCGGCAGCCGGTCGCAGGGGATGCGGGAGGTGGTGCGGAAATTGGCGATATAGGTTTCGGCGTGGACGCCTGCGTCGGTACGCCCCGCCCCGGTGCACTTCACCGGGTGGCCCACCACCCAGGCCAGGGCCTTTTCCAGGGTTTCCGCCACCGTGACGGCATTTTTCTGCACCTGCCAGCCGTGGTAGGCGGTACCCACATACATCAACTTTAGCGCAATATTTCTCATAAAAGATTCAAATCACCTTACAAATTGGTTCGGGCAAAGAATTACCAGCCATAATAGCCCAGCACGCCGATACCCACGCACAAAACCACCGACAGCAGCAAAGCCGCCACATCGATGCCCTACAGCGTGAGCTGCCGCAGGCGGGTACGCCCGCTGCCGCCGTGGTAGCAGCGGCACTCCATGGCCACCGCCAGATCATCTGCCCGGCGGAAGGCGGAAATAAACAGGGGTACCAGCAGAGGCACCAGGGCCTTTGCCTTGCGGATTAAGTTGCCGCTGTCAAAGTCGGCCCCTCTTGCCTTCTGGGCTGACATGATTTTGTCGGTCTCCTCAATCAGGGTGGGGATAAACCGCAGGGCAATGGACATCATCATGGCCAGCTCATGAATGGGTACCCGGAGCAGTCTCAACGGGCTGAGCAGCTTTTCCAGGCCGTCGGTCAGCATGATGGGCGAGGTGGTGTAAGTGAGCAAAAAGGTGCAGGTAATGAGCATGGCAATGCGCAGGATCATAAAGGCTGCCGCCCATATTCCCTCCTCATAGATGGTAATCACCCAGAACTTCGCCACCGGCTCCCCCGCTCCGGGGGTAAAAAACAGGTTCAGAATGGCGGTGATCACAATGATGATGAAAATGGGCCGCATCCCCCGCAGGATGCTCTTGACCCCCACCTTGGATACGGCAATCAGCCCTCCCAGCACCACCAGCAAAATGGCGTAGGAGAGCACACTTCTGGCCAGAAACAGCGCTACAATATAGGCAATGGTACCCAACAGCTTGGTACGGGGGTCCAGGCGGTGGATGATGGTTTTCCCGGGAAAGTACTGGCCCAGGGTAATGTCTTTCAGCGCCATCTCACCCAACCCCCTTCCCGTCAGGAGCAGCCTGCTCCATTCCAGTTCCAGCCGGATGGGCTTCCGCAGACTCCTTCTTCCTCTCCCCATGAAGTTTGGCCAATACGGCCTCTTTGGCCTGCTCGATGGTGTACACCGAGGGGTCAATCTTTACGCCCATGCTCTTCAGCCGGTGGAATACCCGGGTCATGGCAGGCACACCCAGGCCCATTTGCTCCAGCTGATCCCCGTGGGCAAAGACCTCCCGGGGGGTGCCGGAAAAGGGAATTTTCCCGTCGTTGACCACTACAATGCGGTCCACCGTCCGGGCCATCTCCTCCATGGAGTGGGACACAATGATGATGGTGGCATTCTTGGCCTTGTGGTAATCGTGGATGTTGCCCAGAATGGACTCCACCCCCACCGGGTCCAGCCCGGCGGTAGGCTCGTCCAGAATGAGCACCGACGGCTCCATGGCAATGACCCCCGCAATGGCCACCCGCCGCTTCTGTCCGCCCGACAG
>CALWOK010000189.1 GCA_944383125.1 uncultured Flavonifractor sp. | reverse complement strand
GAAGCAGCTGTCCGCGCCGGCTGTCGTTTCTTTGCCGGCTACCCCATCACCCCGCAGAACGAGATTCCCGAGTATTTTTCCCGCCGTCTTCCCGAGGTGGGCGGTACCTTTGTTCAGGGCGAGTCCGAGGTGGCCTCCGTCAATATGGTTTACGGCGCCGCTTCCACCGGCACCCGCTCCATGACCTCCTCTTCCTCCCCCGGAATCGCCCTGAAGAGCGAGGGAATTTCCTACTGTGCCGCCGCCCGCATTCCCATGGTGTATGCCAATATCTCCCGTGGCGGCCCCGGCGTGGGTTCCATCCAGCCTGCTCAGATGGACTATTTCCAGGCCACCAAGGCCTCCGGCAACGGTGGTTTCCAGATGATGGTCTTTGCCCCCTCCACCGTTCAGGAGGCTGTGGACATGACCTACAAGGCTTTTGACTACGCTGACCGGGACCGCAACCCTGTTCTCATTCTGGCGGACGGCGTCATCGGCACCATGATGGAGCCGGTGGTGCTCCCTGAGATGAAGAGCGATGAGGAAGTGGCTGCCATCAAGGCCTCCAAGCAGAGCTGGGCCTGTGTGGGACACAAGCTAGACTATGCCAACCGTGCCTGGATTCAGCCCGGTCAGTGGCAGACCTCTGTGATGCAGCAGGTCAACGAGGATGCCGCCGCCCTGTATGCTTCCTGGGAGAAGGACGTTCAGGTGGAGGAGTTTCAGCTGGAGGATGCGGAAATCGTGCTCACCGCCTATGGTATTTCCGCCCGCATCTGTAAGTCCGCTGTGGATCTGCTGCGGGCTGAGGGCATCAAGGCCGGTCTGATCCGGCCCATCACCGTCCATCCCTTCCCCTACAAGTCCTATGACCACATTGACTATGGCAAGTGTAAGGCTGTGCTGGATGTGGAAATGTCCATTCCCGCCCAGTTTGTAGCCGATGTGGCTGTGGGCGTCAAGGACCGCTGCCCCATCGAGACCTGCCTGTGCTCCGGCGGCAATATCATGAGCCGTGACAAGGTGATTGCCGCAGTTAAGAAGATTATGGAGGGGAAGTAAGATGGAAAAGATCTACGGAAGAACAAAAACCATCCAGGAAGATAAAGTCTCCGGCTTCTGCCCCGGCTGTATGCACTCCACCGTCATCAAGCTCATCGGTGAGGTACTGGAGGAAATGAACCTGGTGGAAAAGGCTGCCTGTGTGCTGGGTATCGGCTGCTGCGGCCTGCACATGGACTACATTGCCTATGACAACACCACCGCTCCCCACGGCCGTGCCTGTGCCGTGGCTACCGGTATGAAGCGTTCCAACCCCGACTCTCTGGTGTTTACCTATCAGGGCGACGGCGACTTTGCCTCCATCGGTCTGGCCGAGTCCATCTCTGCCGCCAACCGGGGCGAGAACATCACCGTTATCTTCATCAATAACGGTATCTACGGCATGACCGGCGGCCAGATGGCCCCCACCACCCTCAGCGGGATGAAGGCCTCCACTGCCCCCAAGGGCCGTATTGCTGAGGAGCACGGCTACCCCATGCATATGTGTGAAATCCTCAACCAGCTGACTGCCCCCGCCTATCTGGAGCGCACCAGCTGCAACAATCCTCAGAACGTGATGAAGACCAAGAAGGCCATCCAGAAGGCTTTCCAGAACCAGCTGGACGGCAAGGGCTTCTCTATGGTGGAAATCGTCACCAGCTGCCCCACCAACTGGGGCCTGGACCCCATGAAGTCCCTGGACTACATCGAAGAGAAGATGCTGCCTGAGTTCCCTCTGGGCGTCATCCGGGACCGGTAAAGGAGGTAAGAGAGTATGGAAACCAATCTGTGTGTGGCCGGCTTCGGCGGTCAGGGCGTTATGACGCTGGGCAAGTTCCTGGCAGACGCCACCTGTAACTCCACCGACAAGCATGTTACCTTCTTCCCCTCCTACGGCGCCGAGCAGCGGGGCGGTACAGCCAACTGCTTTGTGGTCATCTCTGACGAAACCATCGGCGCTCCTCTGGGAGATGTGATGGATGATCTGATTGTGATGAACGGCCCCTCTTTGAATAAGTTTATCGGCACGCTGAAAAGCGGCGGTACCCTGTTCATCAACAGCTCCATTGTCTCTGACGATATCGGCCGGGATGATGTGAAGCTGGTAAAGGCTCCTGTCACCGAGCTGGCCCTGGAGATGGGCAACGCCAAGGTGCTCAATGTCATTATGCTGGGTGTTTATGTGGGCTACACCCAGGTCATTGACCCCGCCATTGTGTGGAACACCATTGAGCACAAGCTGGCCTCCAAGCCCAAGCTGCTTCCTCTCAACAAGCAGGCCTTTGAGAAGGGCCTGGAACTGGGCCGTGCTCAGAAATAATTCCTGCCATATGCGGGCGCACGGCCTTCTGTGCGCCCGCATCCTGTCATGAGACACTTTGACTTTGGAAAGGAGATTTTCCCAATGGTATTCCATAATTTTGATGAACTGATTGCCCATGTAAAGGGCAAACCCAGCCAGGCCCGCATGGCGGTAGCCGCCGCCGGGGATGAGCACACCCTGGAAGCTGTCCTTCGGGCCAGAGCCGAAGGCATCGTCACCCCCATTCTGGTGGGCGACAAGGCCATCATTGACGAGGTACTGGCCAAGCTGGGGGAGAGTGTCCCTGCTGAGGATATTTACGATGAGCCTGATCTGGCCGAGGCCGCCCGTAAGGCAGTTGCTCTGGTGAAGGAAGGCAAGGCCGACTTCCTGATGAAGGGCCGTCTGGATACCTCTGTGCTGCTGAAGGCCGTAGTCAACAAGGAAAACGGTCTGGGCAAGGGCGGCGTTATGAGCCACTTCACCGCCTTTGAAATTCCCACCTATCACAAGCTGCTGATGCCGGTGGACGGCGGCATGGTGACCTATCCCACCCTGGAACAGAAAAAGGCCATTATTGAGAACACTGTGGGTGCTCTGCGGGCTATGGGCTACGATCATCCCAAGGTGGGCGTGCTGGCCTGCGTGGAAAAGCTCAATCCCAAAATGCCTGAAACCGTGGAGGGCGACGCTTTGAAGCAGATGAACCTGACGGGTGAGATTGCCGGCTGTGTGGTGGAAGGCCCCATCTCTTACGACTGTGCCGTCAGCAAGGAAATCGCTGACTTCAAGGGCTTTGAAAGCCCTGTAGCCGGTGACTGTGATGTGCTGGTGGCCCCCAACATCCACGCCGGCAACATTATGGGCAAGATGCTCACCGTCACCTGCCAGGCCAAGATGGCCGGGTTCATTGTGGGCGCTCAGTGTCCCATTGTTATGACCAGCCGCGGCTCCTCTGCCGAGGAAAAGTATCTCTCCATTGTAATCTCCGCCGCTGCCGCCCAGAATCAGTAAGAGGAGGAAAAACTGCATGGAACGCCTTTTGATTCTCAATCCCGGCTCCACATCCACCAAGCTGGCTGTTTTTGAAGGGGAAAATCCTCTGTTCACCGAATCCATCACCCACTCTGCCGAAGAGCTGGCCCCCTTTGACTGCGTGGCTGACCAGTACGGCTTCCGTCGGGACCTGGTACTGGATTGCCTGAAGCGCCATGACATCGGCCTGGATTCCCTCACCACCATTGTCTCCCGGGGCGGCCTGCTCACCCCCATTGAGGCAGGGGCCTATGAGGTCAACGAGGATATGGTGTGGCAGCTGAAGAACAAACCTCAGAATGAGCACGCCTCTAATGTGGGCGCCATGATTGCCTTTGATATCAGCAAGGAGCTGGGCATTCCCGCCTACATCTACGACGGTGTGACGGTGGACGAGCTGCTGCCCATCAACCGGATCACCGGCCTGCCCAACATGCACCGCAAGGGCATGGGCCATAACCTGAACACCCGGGCTGCCGCTCTGCGGTATGCCGGCGAACAGGGCAAGGCATATCAGGACATTACCGTAATTGTAGCCCACCTGGGGGGCGGCATCTCGGTAAACCTCCACCACAACGGCCGCATTGAGGACTTTATCAATGACGAAGAGGGTCCCTTCTCTCCGGAACGGGCAGGGGGTCTGCCCATGTTTGACGTCATCCGGACCTGTTTCAGCGGCCAGTATGACCACAAGAGCATGATGAAGCTGGTCAAGAGCAAGGGCGGTCTGGTGGCCCACCTAGGCACCACCGACAGCCGTGAGGTGGAAAAGATGATTGCAAATGGCGATGAGCACGCCAAACTCATCTATGACGCCATGATTCTCAACATCGCCAAGTATATCGGCAAAGTGGCTCCCGGCGTGTGCGGCAAGGTGGACGCCATCCTGCTCACCGGCGGCATTGCCTACTCCAAGTATGTCACCAGCGAGGTGGAAAAGCGGGTTTCCTTTATCGCCCCCGTGGTGGTATACCCCGGTGAGGACGAGATGCGCTCCCTGGCCCTGGGCGGCCTGCGGGTGCTCCGTGGAGAGGAGACCGCAAAAATTTTCCACAAAAACGAACATCCCTTTGATTGATGCATACAGGTTTTATTACCGCAAAAACCCCCCTGCCGGTTCGCCGGCAGGGGGGGGTTGTCGTTATGGTCAAATTTGGGTGATGTCAATGGGCCGCAGATCGGAGGACCGGCCTTGGGTGCGGACAGTCAGCATGGCCCGGGCAGTATCAATGGCAGTGATACATGCCACAGAATGCTCCACGGTGGAGCGGCGGATCTTGAAGCCGTCGGTATCATGGCGGCGTCCACGGGTGGGGGTGTTGATGACCAGATCCACCGTACCGGAGGCAATCATGTCCAGAATGTTGGGATGGGCCTCAGATACACGGGCCACCTTGCGGGCGGGAATCCCGGCGGCGTTGAGGGTGTCGCAGGTGCCGCTGGTAGCCAGAATGTCAATGCCCATATCAGCAAAGCCCTGGGCGATCCCAATCAGTTCTCCCTTGTCTTCGTCCTTTACGGTAACGATAATCCGTCCGCCCTTTTTGGGTGCCTTCATATTGGCGCCCTTGAAGGCCTTCAGCAGCGCCTGGGGGAAGGATTCCGCCAGACCCAGGCACTCACCGGTGGACTTCATTTCAGGGCCAAGGCCGGTATCCACATCGGTAAGCTTCTCAAAGGAGAATACCGGCATTTTTACAGCATAGTAGTCGGCTTCCTTGTAGATGCCGGTGCCGTAGCCCAGCTCCTTCAGCTTCTGGCCCAGCATGACCTTGGTGGCCAGGTCAATGATGGGTACTCCCGTTACCTTGGAGATATAGGGAATGGTGCGGGAGGACCGGGGATTCACCTCAATCACATACACGGTATCATCGTAAATGACAAACTGGATGTTCACCAGGCCTACTACACCCAGGGCCTTGGACAGGTCATAGGTATAGCGGTAAATGGTTTCCTTGTGTTGGTCCTCAATGTGGATGGGCGGATAGACCGAGATGGAGTCGCCCGAATGGACGCCGGCCCGCTCGATGTGCTCCATAATGCCGGGGATCAGCAGGTCCTCTCCGTCAAACACGCCGTCTACCTCTACCTCACGGCCCATGAGATACTTGTCCACCAGGATGGGGTGCTCCTGCTCCACCTGATTGATGATGCGCATAAACTCGGTAATATTGCGGTCATTGTAGGCAATTTCCATGCCCTGTCCTCCCAGCACATAGGAGGGGCGCACCAGAACGGGATAGCCCACCTCATGGGCGGCTTCCAGAGCCTGCTGGGTGGTGAATACCGTCTTACCGGCAGCCCGGGGGATATTGCACTGGTTGAGAATCTCGTCAAACCGCTCCCGGTCCTCGGCGGCGTCCACGCCGTCGGCAGAGGTACCCAGAATGGGTACCCCCATATCAGTCAGCGCCTTGGCCAGCTTGATGGCGGTCTGTCCTCCGAACTGCACCACCGCCCCCCAGGGCTTCTCCAGCTCTACGACGGCCTCCACATCCTCAGGGGTCAGCGGCTCAAAGTACAGCTTGTCTGCCACGTCAAAGTCGGTGGACACAGTTTCCGGGTTATTGTTGATGATGATGGTCTCATAGCCCAACCGCTTGAAGGCCCATACAGAGTGGACCGAGCAGTAGTCGAACTCGATTCCCTGACCGATGCGAATGGGACCGGAACCCAGCACCAGCACCTTTTTCTTGTTCTGAGCAGGGCGGTGGGGCTGGGGGACGGCAGCCGCCAGATAGGGCGCCTCCGGAATATGAGGGGCCAATTCCCCCACCTGGGGCAGATGCAGCTCCTCCAGCGCCTCATTCTCCCGGTCATAGGTGGAATAGTAGTAGGGAGTCTGGGCTTCAAACTCGGCGGCACAGGTGTCCACCATCTTGAAGGCAGGGTGTATGCCATAGGTCTCCCGCAGGGCCTTGATCTCCTCCCGCTCCTTGCCGGACAGGGCCGCAATCCAGGCATCGGAGAAGCCCATCTCCTTGGCTTCCTGCAAGGTAGCGGCATCCAGGCGGCCCCGGTCCAGTGCATCCTCCATGTCCACGATGTGTTTGAAGCGGTCCAGGAACCACAGGTCATACTTGGTAATTTTATTGATTTTCTCCGGAGAGAAGCCCCGCCGGAGGGCCTCTGCCACCACAAAGAGCCGCTGGTCGTCGATGTTCACCAGCCGGTCCTCAATTTCTTCGGTATACAGCTCATCCAGGCCGGGCAGCTGCAAGGACTTCACCGGCAGCTCCAGGGAGCGGATGGCCTTCATCAGCGCCCCCTCAAA
>CALWOK010000188.1 GCA_944383125.1 uncultured Flavonifractor sp. | reverse complement strand
ACATAGGCAAGTTTTTCCACCATCCGGGACATGGACACACCTCCGGTTTGAGCTGCAACCGGATGCGGTCAAAAAGACCCTGCCGGCGCACAAAATGGTTGGCTGGAATTGACAACAGGGGGAAAATACAGTATATAGTACGATAGAGAATAGAGAGAACAATATATTGTAAAATACATGGAAAAAGGGGGAGAAAGAAGCAAAGACAGTATATCATTTGCAGCAAAGGGAAATCTCACGAAAACCGTCGCTTTCAGGGAGAGAACAGGATGAAATCAGAGAACATAGAGGAGAGAGGAACGATGAAACAGGACCACATGATCTATCAGGTCTATCTGGACAAGGCGCTGCATCCGCAGATGTACGGGATTCAGGGCTGTGCCGGGGAGCGGGTGGGACGCATTTCCACCGACTTCTATGAGGTACACCGTCTGGTGGAGCGCTGCAACAGCGCCAACCTGTCTCCCCTTCATCTGGCCGATGTGGTAGAGGATTTTCGCCGGTCTTAGGGAAAAATGACAACGGATACTTGACCGCCTTCTCAGAATCAGGTAAACTTAGCTTGGCCTTTGGCGTATGAAGAGGGAATGAAAAAGCCACCCGCCCGGGTGGCTTTTTCTGCCCCTTTGGAGGAGTTGGAACGCAATGGAGCAAAAGACTGGCGGTGTGCTGGGCTTCTGGCGACGGGAGCCGGTGCTGTGCATTGCTGCTGTATGTGCGGTGGCCTCTATGGGCCTGAATCCGCCTTCGGCGGCCTATCTGAATTATATCGACTGGCGGGTGCTTGCGCTGCTGTTCTGCCTGATGGCAGTGGTGGCCGGTTTTCAGCAGTGCGGCGTCTTTGGGGTGCTGGCCCAGCGGCTGCTGGCCGGGGAGCGGCGGATGCGCTTTGTCACCCTGACGCTGGTGCTGCTCCCCTTTTTTGCGTCCATGCTGGTAACAAATGATGTGGCCCTGATTACCTTTGTACCCTTTGCCATTTTGGTGCTGGGCCTGATCGGACGAACCGAACGGCTCATCTATGTGGTGGTGCTCCAGACCATAGGGGCCAATCTGGGCAGCATGGCTACTCCGGTGGGCAATCCCCAGAATTTGTTCCTCTATGCCGACTATGAACTGACGGCCGGGGCATTCTTTTCCCTGATGCTCCCCCTGACCCTGATCAGCCTGGTGGGACTGGTTATTGCCGCTCTGTGCGTCAAGCCGGAGGGAATCCGTGTAACCTTTGCAGAACGGGTGGAAATCCGCTCTCCCGGCAGGATGGGACTGATGGCGCTGCTCTTTGTGCTGTGCCTTCTGTCGGTATTCCGGGTGCTGCCCTGGTTGGCCCTGCTGGCCATTGTGGTGTCAGGCATGGTCATCTTTGACCGGCCCTTGTTCAAGCAGGTGGATTATGGTCTGCTGGCTACCTTTTTCTGCTTTTTTCTCTTTGCAGGCAACATTGGCGCCTGTGCTCCGGTGCGGGAAGGACTGACACAGGTGATGGCCCAAAATACTGCCCTCACCTCCGGCGTGGCCAGTCAGGTGATCAGCAATGTACCGGCGGCGGTGCTGCTGTCCGGCTTTACCGATGACTGGCGGGGGCTGCTGCTGGGTACCAATATCGGCGGACTGGGTACCCCCATTGCCTCCCTGGCCAGCCTGATCTCCCTGAAGGCCTATCTGAAGGCGCCGGGGGCAAGAGCGGGCCGCTATCTGCTGGTATTTACCCTGGCCAATGGGATTGCGCTGCTTATTTTGGCAGGCAGTGCCTTTTTGCTGCAGACAGCTCTGGGATAATTCTCTGAAATCAGGAGAAATCCCTGTGGTTTGACTTGTTTTTGGAACGAAGATGCAGTATAATACTGACTTGCATCTTTCGGAATGATGTTACATTACCCGCTGTGCCGGGCCGGACTTGCCGGGGCAGCTTGCAGAGAACGAATTAGAGAGGGTTCGGCATACCATGAATCGTACATTGGAACATATTCTGCCCCGGGTACAGAAGCCTGCCCGCTATACCGGCGGTGAATATAACGCTGTGGTGAAAGACCGGCGAAAAGTGGACGTGCGCTATGCGCTCTGTTTTCCCGATACCTATGAGATCGGCATGTCCAATCTGGGCATGCGCATCCTGTATGGTGTGATGAATGAGATGGAGGGGGTCTGGTGTGAGCGGGTGTTCGCCCCCTGGGGAGATATGGAGGAGGAAATGCGCCGGGAGGGCATCCTGCTCTATGGCCTGGAGAGCGGCGATTCCATTGCCGACTTTGACCTGATCGGGTTTTCCCTGGGCTATGAGATGGCCTATACCAACGTTCTCAATATGCTGGATCTGGCAGGGCTGTCCCTGCGGTCGGAGGAGCGGGACAGTCTGACTCCCATTGTGGTGGCGGGAGGGACCTGCGCCTATAATCCGGAGCCTCTGGCCCCCATTGTGGATTTGTTTGTACTGGGCGAGGGGGAAGAGGTGAGCCAGGAGATCATCCATCTCTACCGCAAAGCCCGGGAGGAATGCTGGAGCAAGGAGGAATTCCTGGCTGCCGCTGCCCAGATTGGGGGGGTATATGTACCCTCTCTGTATGAGGTTTCCTATCAGGCAGACGGCACCCTGGCGGAGGTGATTCCCCAGGAAGGCGCACCGGCTATTGTCACCAAACGGATTGTACAGGACTTTGACAAGAGCTATTTCCCGGTGAAAACCATCATCCCCTCCACTGAAATTGTCCATGACCGGGTGATGCTGGAGGTGTTCCGGGGCTGTATCCGGGGCTGCCGGTTCTGTCAGGCGGGCTATGCCTACCGGCCGGTGCGCTCCCGCAGCCCGGAGACTCTGCTGCGGCAGGGGATTGAGGCCTGCAAGGACTCCGGCTATCAGGAGATGACCCTTTCCTCCCTGTCCACCAGCGACTACCGGCCCCTGGAGCACCTGTGCGACGGACTGCTGGAGTGGTGCGAACCCAACAAGGTATCCCTTTCTCTCCCCTCCCTCCGGGCAGATAATTTTTCCCTGGGATTGATGGAGCGGGTACAGCATGTGCGTAAATCGGGGCTGACCTTTGCCCCTGAGGCCGGTACCCAGCGGCTGCGGGATGCCATCAACAAAAATGTTACCGAAGAGGACTTGCTGCGCTCCTGCCGCACCGCCTTCTCCGGCGGGTGGAGCAGCGTCAAACTCTACTTCATGCTGGGCCTGCCCACCGAGACCGACGAGGACGTGCTGGGCATTGCCGATCTGGCGGAAAAGGTGTACAAGGCGTGGAAAGAGGTGACGCCCAACCCCAAGCGGGGGGTGAACATCACTGTGTCCACCGCCTGGTTTGTTCCCAAACCCCACACCGCTTTCCAGTGGGAGCCGCAGATTACCATGGAGGAATATCTCCGCCGGGTAAAGCTGCTGCGGGAGCATATGCGGGGCCGTTCCATCCGATACAACTGGCATGATTCCCAGACCAGTTTTCTGGAGGCAGTGCTGGCCCGGGGTGACCGGCGGGTAGCCGATGTAATTGAAACAGCCTGGCGGGACGGAGCTAAATTTGACGCCTGGAGCGAATATTTTGACTTTGACCGGTGGATGGCAGCCTTTGAAAGCTGCGGAGTAGATCCCGCCTTTTATGCCAACCGGAGCCGGGAAAAGGACGAGCGGTTCCCCTGGGATGTTACCTCTGTCGGGGTGTCCAAGGCATTTCTGTGGCGGGAGCGGGAGCGGGCCTATGAGGCAGTGATTACCCCGGACTGCCGGGTACAGTGTACCGGCTGCGGGGCCAACAAGCTTCATGTGGGAGGGAAATGTGATGCATAGACTGGCCTTTTCCAAGGCGGATACTGCCAAATTCATCTCCCATCTGGATCTGATGCGCACCTTCCAGCGGGCGTTTCTGCGGGCAGGGATTGCCATCAAGCATACCGAGGGATTTAACCCCCATGCCTTTGTGTCCATTCCGCTGCCCCTGTCGGTGGGTTTTTCCAGCAGCTGTGAAGTGCTGGAATGTCAGGTGCTCAATACCCCGCTGGAGGAGGTACCCCAGCGGATGAATGCAGCCCTCCCTGCCGGAATTACCGTTCAGCGGTGCTATGACGGCGGCCGGCCGGTGAAGGAGCTGGCCTATGTCAACTACATTGTCACACTGGAATATGAGACGGGCGCTCCCTTTGGTGCAGAGTCTGCCATCCAGAATCTGCTGAGCCGTCCCGCTCTGGTGGTGGAAAAGCGGAGCAAGAAGGCCAAGAGCGGCAAGGTGGAGGTGGACTTGATTCCTCTTATTGCCAGGGCTACGGTAGAGGAAGGACGGGATACTATCGCCATGGATCTGGTACTCAAGGCCCAGAATCCCGGCCTTAACCCGGAACTGCTGCTCACTGCCATCCGGGCAAACTGCCCCGATGCAGCCCCCGACTATGCCAGCATTCACCGCCGGGCGGTTTTGAATCCCCAATTCCAGCCCTGGGCGTAAACAGAATATGAGTGTTCCAAAACAGGCATCCCGTGGCGGGATGCCTGTTTTTCAATCTGGGAGTAAAAATAGACTTTACAAAATTTGAACCAGATAGTATAATCAAAGAAATTGACACTGACGCAAAAGGGGTAACAGCCTGATGGGGAAGGGTCGCAAAACAGATGGAACAGATGCTGTGGCGCACCCTTACCAGGTGCGCCATTTTATGTTCTGTAAGGAGGAGTTTGTTATGGAAGACAATCGTGTGGCCCTGCTGGGGGTTGTGGTGGAAAATCCGGAGTCTGTAGAGGAGCTGAATGCCCTGCTGCACCATTATAAGGATTTTATCATTGGCCGGATGGGTCTGCCCTACCGGGAGCGCAAGGTGAATATCATTTCCATTGTGCTGGACGCTCCTGCCGATGCCATCAGTGCTCTGTCCGGCAAGGTGGGGATGCTGCCGGGCGTAACCTGCAAGGCAATCTACTCCAAGCTGTCCAATGAGTGAGCTGCTGGACAAGCTGTGCCAATACCGGCGGCTGGAGCGGGAGGAGTGGCAGATTTTGCTGGCCTCCCCCAGAGATTTGGACCAAAAAGCCTTGTTTGACCGGGCTGCCCAGGAGCGCCGGACGTGGTTTGGCGATGAAATTTATGTCCGAGGCTTAATAGAATGTAGTAACATTTGTAAAAATAACTGTTTGTATTGTGGTATCCGGCGGGATAACCGTCAGGTATCCCGTTACCGGCTGGACCGGGATACCATTCTGGCCTGCTGTGAAAAGGGGTATGCGGGGGGCGTTCGCACCTTTGTGCTCCAGGGGGGAGAGGACCCGGGGATGACGCCGGACTGGGTGGCGGAGACGGTAGCCGCCATCAAAAGACGGTGGCCTGATTGTGCCGTTACCCTTTCTCTGGGGGAGTTTGACCGGGCGATTTATCAGCTGTGGTTTGACGCCGGGGCAGACCGCTATCTGCTCCGCCATGAGACGGCAGATGCCGCCCACTACGGCAAACTCCATCCCCCAGAGCTGACCCTGGCCCACCGGCTGGACTGTCTGCACACCCTCAAGGATATCGGCTACCAGGTGGGAGCCGGGTTTATGGTAGGCTCTCCCGGACAGACGGCGGATACTTTGGCAGAGGACTTTTGCTTTCTCCAGACCTTTCAGCCCCACATGGTAGGGCTGGGGCCATTCATCCCCCAGAAGGATACCCCCTTTGCCCAAGAACCCGCCGGAACGCTGGAGGATACCCTGATTCTGCTGGCCCTGGTGCGGCTGACTTTGCCCAAGGTGCTGCTCCCTGCCACTACAGCCCTGGGGACCATCCATCCAAAGGGCCGGGAGCTGGGGATTCTGGCCGGAGCCAACGTGGTGATGCCCAACCTGTCCCCGCCATCTACCCGGGACAAATACACGTTATATGACAACAAGCTGTCCACCGGTGCCGAAGCCGCTGAACATCTGGCAGGGCTGCGCAAGCGGCTGGCCACCATTGGCTGCACCGTGGCGGTTCACCGTGGAGATGCACCCAATGATCATACCTGATGGGGAAGGAATGACATCCTGACCCAAAAGAAAGGAAGAAATGGTTATGTATAATCCCAAATCCAGAAAAGCAGAGGAGTTTATCAATCACCAGGAGATTGTGGACTCCCTGGCCTACGCCGATGCCCACAAGACAGATGCAGACCTGATTGACACCATTCTGGAAAAGGCCAGGCTGCGGAAGGGCCTGACCCACCGGGAGGCCTCGGTGCTGCTGGCCTGTGAGCTGGAGGACAAGAATCAGGAGATCGTTGCCCTGGCCCGCCAGATCAAGAAGGATTTTTACGGCGACCGCATCGTGATGTTTGCCCCCCTCTATCTCTCCAACTACTGCGTCAACGGCTGCCTCTACTGTCCCTACCACGCCAAAAACAAGCACATTCCCCGGAAGAAGCTGACCCAGGAGGAAATTAGGGCCGAGGTAATTGCTCTCCAGGATATGGGCCACAAGCGGCTGGCGCTGGAGGCGGGAGAGGACCCCGTTCACAATCCTCTGGAATATATCCTGGAGTCCATCCAGACCATCTATTCCATCAAGCACAAAAACGGGGCCATCCGCCGGGTGAATGTGAACATTGCCGCCACTACGGTGGAAAACTACCGGAAACTGAAGGAGGCGGGCATCGGGACCTATATCCTCTTCCAGGA
>CALWOK010000187.1 GCA_944383125.1 uncultured Flavonifractor sp. | reverse complement strand
GGCTTGACCAGCTCCACCCGGGGCAGCAGGGAGGTTTTCTGGAACAGGCCGTCGATGGAGACCCGCACCCCGGCGGTAATACACCCGCCCAGGTACACCCCTTCCCTGCTCACTGCGTCCAGGGTGGTGGCGGTGCCGAAGTCCAGCACGATCAGGGGAGCGCCGTACTTGGCCATGGCGGCAATGTCCGCCGCCGCCCGGTCGGGGCCCAGCCGCTCCTCACTGGGGGATGGGACATAGGGCAGCCGGGGGTCCAGGCCGTCGTCCACCACCAACGGGGTTTTGCCCACATACTTTTTCATGGCATTGGTGAGGGTGTGCATCACCTGGGGTACCACAGAGCCGATGACCACGTCGTCCACCTGCTCCAGTTCCAGGCCGAAGCGCTGAAAATACTGGCACACCAGCAGCCCCAGCTCGTCCGAGGTGCGGTCCCCATCTGTCATGGTGCGGAAGCTGCCTTTCAGCTCCTCTCCCTCAAAAATACCAAATACCATATTGGTATTGCCTACATCTACTGCCAGCAGCATGGTTTTCCCCTCCTCTTACAACTGGCTCAGGTAGCACACCGCTCCGCCGTCCTCCAGCACGGCCACCCCATAGGTATGCCGCCCATAGGAGCCAATGGAGCCGGGGTTGACCACCCAAAGACCCTGTTCATACTTGCAGTAGTCCTCATGGGTATGCCCGAAGCACAGCAGATGGACCCCTGCCTCCCGGGCCGCCCGTATGGCCCCTCCCATCCCCAGCTTGACATGATAGATATGGCCATGGGTCATGAGAATCTTACAGCCCTCCAGGGTAAAAATCCGCTGTTCCTCCAGGTCGGGCCGGCGGCCGTCGCAGTTGCCCGGCACATAGGTCAGGGGAATGTGGGGAAACTTCCGTGACAGCTCCTGTGCGTCTGGTACCACATCCCCCAGGTGAAGGATATGGTCCGGGCTTTCCAGCCGCACCACATCCTCCATATTGGCTACATTGCCGTGAGAATCAGAAAAAATGACAACCTTCATACAATCACCTTGTGGGTGGCGACACATATAATGAAGCGAACGCCACTATATTTTAGAGATGGAGTTGATGGCATGGATCAGTCCAACCAAACCATGGCAGACTATCTGCATCAGAATCAGGCGCTGCTGGAGCAGATGGTCCACTCTGCCGACGCCCGGCGGCTGATGGAGCTGCTGAATCAGAACGCAGGCGGCGCCCTGAAGTCGGCCGCCTCCTCTGCCGCCCTGGGAGATCCTACCGCCCTGCTGGGTATGGTACGCCAGGTGATGCAGACCCAGGAGGGGGCAAAGCTGGTGGAACGGCTCAACCAGACCGCCCCCAAACAACCCTAGTCTATCACATAAGGAGGGAGAAGCCATGGCCCAGTGGGAGGAGCAACTCAACCAGATTCTGGGCAATTCCCAGGCCATGGAGCAGATCATGTCCCTGGCCCAGTCTCTGTCCGGACAGGAGGGGAACCCTCCCCAACCGGCCCAGGAGCCGTCTGGGACACAGGCTCCCCCGCCGGAGGAGCCTGGGGACCCCTCCCCCCTCTCCGCCCTGTCCGGGCTGGACCCCAGAATGCTTCAGCTGGGCATGGGCCTGCTGTCGGAGTATTCCGCCCCGGACGACCGGAAGACCGCCCTGCTGGCCGCTTTAAAACCCTTTCTGAAAGCAGAGCGCCAGGAGAAGATCGACCAGGCCCTCCGCATTGCCCGGCTCACCCGGGTGATTAAGAGCGCCTTCCAGCTGCTGGGCCGTCAGGGAGAGGAGGAGCAGCATGTATAACCGCTATGTCCCCAACGGCGCCTCCTTTACCCGCATTCCCCAGGAGGATGCCCCTCCTCCTCCCCCCCGGGAAGAAAAACGCCCCCCGCAGCAGACGGAGGGCAAGGAAAAAGGCAGTCTGCTGACGGGACTGTTCAAACACCTGAAACTGGATGAGCTGGACAGCGGGGATGTACTGTTATTGCTCATCCTGCTGTTTCTCTTCCTGGAGGGGGATGACATGGAACTGGTCATTGTGCTGGCGCTGGTGCTGCTGTTGGGACTGCGCTAGCAGGTTCATGCAGCACGGTACCGTCGGGCAGGCGGAAGTCTGCCTCCTCCGGCACCGGGCGCTCCACGGCATCTGCGGACATGCGGTAGACCAGCTGCCCATGGAGCCGGGTTTCCGCTGCCGTCAGCAGGCCGCTGTCCACCGAAATCCAATACCGTTCCACATAGCCCAGATGATCCGGCTCCAGCTCCACAAAAATACAGAGCTGTCCCTCTTTTTCCTCGTAACCGGCAGAGGAAATACGCTCTGTCTCCAGTGACAGTACATCTTCATATGTGGGAATGCGCTGGCCTTCCAGGTCAGCGTCTCCCGCCTGTGCCGGGCCGGTAAGCACAGCGCCACTCCCTTCATACCACAGCCAGAACTGCTCCCGGCCCACAATGGAGTGGCGGACGGCGCCGCCGGGCAAGGTGGCGGTGGTGTGGGTCCATCCGCCGTCCACCCATACCACGGCCCGGGTCACGCCGCTGCTGCCCTCCCCCCAGAAATCCTCTATGGTAACGCTCCGTCCGTAGCTGTCCGGCCGGGTCAGGGTACGGGCGATGATATTCTGCACCGTTTCCGGGGTGACATCCACCCGTATATAGCCGTCCTCTCCCCCCTGGGGCGCGGGACTTTGGCTGGCTGCCGGGGTGGGCAGCTGAATCCTGGCCGTCTCCGGGGCAAACAGGCCCAGGCCAAAGCTGGAGAGCATGGCGACCGTGATGACAATGCCGATGAGCACCACCAGAATATTGCGGTTGCGCCGTTCCATGGGTTCTCCCTTCTCCGGACAGACTCAGGCCTGGAATGCTTCGGGGGGCTGGGCCCGCAGGCCGAATTTCCACAGAATGGCGTCGGCAATCCGGCGGCAGGCGAAACCGTCGCCGTAGGGATTGACCGCATGGGCCATAGCCTGGTAGGCGCCCTGGTCGGTAAGCAGCTGGGAGGCCATCTGGAAAATTTCCTCCTCCTGGGTACCGGCAATCTGGACCGTTCCCGCCGCCACCGCCTCCGGCCGCTCGGTCTCCCGCCGCAGGACAAGCACCGGTCGGCCCAGCGCGGGGGCCTCCTCCTGAAGCCCGCCGGAGTCGGTCATCACCATATAGGAGCGGGCCATCAGATTGTGCATCTCCTCCACGTCCAGAGGGTCAATGAGATGGATGCGCTCATGACCGGACAGATACTTGCCTGCCGCCTCCCGCACCACCGGGGACAGGTGAACCGGATACACCAGCTCCACGTCCTCATAGGTCTCGGCAATCCGCCGCAGGGCGGTCATGATGTTGGCCATAGGCTCGCCATAGTTTTCCCGCCGGTGGCAGGTCACCAGGATGACTTTTTTGTTGGCGTAGTCCAGGGTATTGAGCAGCTCATTTGCAAAGTGATAATCCTTTACAACCGTGGTTTTCAGGGCGTCAATGACGGTATTGCCGGTAATAAACACCCCGCCCGCAATGTCCTCCCGGACAAGGTTTTCCCGGTTTGCAGGGGTGGGACAGAAATGCAGGTCGGCAATGTCCCCCACCAGCTTCCGGTTGATTTCCTCTGGAAAGGGAGAATACTTGTCACCCGTTCTCAGCCCTGCCTCCACATGGCCCACCATGATCTGGTGATAAAAGGCCGCCAAAGCGCCGGCAAAGGTGGTGGAGGTGTCCCCGTGAACCAGCACCAGGTCGGGTTTCGCCTCCTCCAGCACCCCCTCCATCCCCAGCAGGCATTTGGTGGTGATGGTGGACAAGGTCTGGCGGGGCTCCATAATGTTCAGGTCATAATCCGGCTTTAACCGGAAAATCTCCAGCACCGAGTCCAGCATCTGCCGGTGCTGGGCAGTGACGCAGCAAATGGACGCAATCTCCGGACGGCTTTGGAGCTCCTGCACCAGGGGGGCCATTTTGATGGCCTCCGGCCGGGTGCCGAAAATGGTCATCACTCGGATTTGCTTCATTTCTCTTCCTCCTCCTGCCGGGACTCCTTTTCCTTGCGGTTGTTGCTCATAAAAATTCGTCCCGCAATGGCCCCGGCAAAGCACAGGGCCATCAGCAGCAGCATGGCCTTCACCGGCCCGCTGGTGGTGAGCACCACAGCGGACAGGCCCAGAATGGCGCTGATGATATAGAGCACCGCCACCGCCTGCTTCTGGTTAAAACCCATGTCAATGAGCCGGTGGTGGACATGGCTGCGGTCGGCGTGCATGGGACTTTGCCCGTGGGCAATGCGGCGGATAAAGGCAAAGCAGGTATCAAAAATGGGCAGGCCCAGCATCAGGAAGGGTACCGCAAAGGAGATGATGGTATAAAACTTGAACAGCCCCTGCACCGACACCACCGCCAGGATGTAGCCCAGGAAGGTGGATCCGGTATCCCCCATAAAAATCTTGGCGGGATTGGTGTTGTAAGGGAGAAATCCGATGCACCCGCCGGACAGGGCGGCCATCAGGATGGCCACATCCCCCTCGCTTACCACCATGGCAATGACCAGCAGGGTCATGGAGCTGATGGTGGACACACCGCAGGCCAGACCGTCCAGGCCGTCAATCAGGTTGACCGCATTGGTAATGGCCACAATCCACAGCACCGTCACCGGGATGGACAGCCAGCCCAGATTCCAGTACAGGCTGTCGGAAAAGACGTTGGGGTTGGACATGGTTTCAATCACATTGCCCGACAGTACCGCCACCAGGGCGGCGGCAATCTGCACCAGGAACTTGAACATGGCGTTCAGGCTGTAGATATCATCAAAAATACCCAGCACCACAATAATGGTGGCGCCCAGCAGCATCCCCCGCAGCTGGGGGGTCAGCTCCAGAAAGAGCAGCACGCTGAGCATAAAGCCCAGGAAAATGGCCAGCCCGCCCATACGGGGAATGGGGTGGTCGTGCATACGGCGGTTGTCCTTGGGGACGTCCACCGCCCCCATCTTAAAGGCCAGGCTCTTGACCACCGGTGTGGCGATCAGGGCCACCAGAAAGGCCACCACCAGGGCAGTTGCTACGATACCCATCATGGGTATCTCAGAGATGATCGGCATGAGACACAGGCTCCTTTTCACTTACCGGGGCAGAAAGCCCACCTTTTTGTACACTTTGCGCAGGGTCTTGTTGGCCACATAGGCCGCCTTCTCTCCGCCTGCCCGGTAGACTCCCTCCAGGTAGGCCTTGTCAGCCAGCAGGCGCTGGGTCTCCTCCCGGATGGGCCGCAGCAGCTCCACCACGGCCTCCCCCACCACCGGCTTGAAGGCGCCGTAGCCCTTGCCCTCAAACTCCGCTTCGATGGCCTCATAGCTCTTCCCGGTCACGGCAGAATAGATGCTCATCAGGTTGGATACGCCGGGCTTGTTCTCCCGGTCATACCGGACACAGCGCTCGGTGTCGCTGTCCGTCACCGCCCGCTTGAACTTGCGCATAATATCCTCCGGCCGTTCCAGCAGGAACACGCAGCCCTCGGGGATGGATTTGCTCATTTTGGTGTCGGGCTGGTTCAGGCTCATTACACGGGCGCCCGCCTTGGGGATATAGGGCTGGGGTACCTTGAACACATCCCCGTGCAGGTGGTTGAACCGGTTGGCCACATCCCGGCAGATTTCCACATGCTGTTTCTGATCCTCCCCCACCGGCACAAAGTCGGGCTGGTAGAGCAGAATGTCGGCCGCCATGAGACAGGGATAGGTAAACAGGCCGGCGTTGATGTTGTCGGCGTGCTTGGCGGCCTTATCCTTGAACTGGGTCATGCGGGACAGCTCCCCGAACATGGTATGGCAGGCCAGCACCCAGCCCAGCTCGGCGTGCTGGGGTACATGGGACTGGACAAAGATGGTGTTTTTCTCCGGGTCCAGGCCGCAGGCAATGTAGGTGGCAATCTGGGTCAGGGTGCGGCGGCGCAGCTCTGCCGGATCCTGCCGCACCGTAATGGTGTGCAGGTCAGCCATAATCCAATAGCACTCAAACTGATCGGACAGTTCGGCCCAGTTCTTGATGGCGCCCAGGTAATTGCCCAGATGGAGGTCGCCGCTGGGCTGGATGCCGGACAGAAGGACTTTTTTCTCGTTTTCCATGGTAAAACGCACCTCATACCAGTGATTTTGATCGGAATGGGTCCAATGCCCCATGTTTTTATATCATATCATATCCAAATAGCCTTGACAATCCTTAGAAGAAAAAATACAATAATACGATGAAGTTGAAAAAGGAGTTTGTTCCCATGGATATGAACTGGTTTGACGAGATGGAGGCCCGCATTCCCCATGACGGCGTGCGCACCCGCTTTGCCCCCTCCCCCACCGGCTATATGCACGTCGGCAACCTGCGCACCGCCCTGTATACCTGGCTCATCGCCCGCCACAGCGGCGGCAAGTTTATCCTGCGCATTGAGGATACCGACCAGGAGCGCCTGGTGGAGGGCGCCACCGAGGTGATCTACAACACCCTGCGCAAGTGCGGCCTCACCTGGGATGAAGGCCCCGATCTGGGCGGCCCGGTTGGACCCTACATCCAGACTCAGCGCCGGGATTTTTATGGCAAATACGCCCACCGCCTGGTGGAGCTGGGCCATGCCTATTACTGCTTCTGCGAGAAAACCGAGTCGGAAGAGGATTCCGGCCAGTTTGACCGGGCGGCGGACCCCTGCCGCTCCCTCAGCCTGGAGGAGGCCAAGGCCCGGGTAGAGGCCGGCCAGCCCTATGTCATCCGCCAGAAAATCCCCGCCGAAGGTTCCACCACCTTCTCCGACGTGGTGTTCGGCACCATCACGGTGGAGAACACCACCCTGGACGACCAGGTGCTCATCAAGCGGGACGGCCTGCCCACCTATAACTTTGCCAACGTCATTGACGACCACCTGATGGGCATCACCCATGTGGTGCGGGGTTCCGAGTATCTGTCCTCCGCCCCCAAGTACAACCTGCTGTATGAGTCCTTCGGCTGGGAGGTACCCACCTACATCCACTGCTCCCCCGTTATGCGGGATCAGCACAACAAGATGAGCAAGCGGAAGGGAGATCCCTCCTATGAGGACCTGATCGCCATGGGCTATCTGTCCGAGGCGGTGGTCAACTACGTCACCCTGCTGGGCTGGTCCCCCCGGGGCGAGTACGCCGAGCGGGAGTTCTTCACCCTGGCAGAGCTGGCAGAGGTGTTCGACATCGGCGGCATTTCCAAGTCCCCCGCCATTTTTGACCTGGAAAAGCTGAGATATTTTGATGCCAACTATCTGCGCGCCCTCTCCCCCGAGGATTTTTATGCCGGAGCCGAGCCCTATCTGAAAGAGGCGGTAAAAACCCCCGGCATTGACCTGACGCTCATCGCCCCCCTGGTGCAGCCCCGGTGCGACACCTGGCTGGACATCGCCCCCCAGGTGGATTTCTTCGACGCCCTGCCGGAGTACTCCAACGAACTCTACTGCCACAAGAAGATGAAAACCAACGTGGAGAACTCCAGAGAGGCCCTGGAGCTGGTGCTGCCCGTGCTGGAGGGCATCACCGACTGGACTTACGACGCCATCCACGACGCCCTCATCGATCTGGCTGCCGCCCACGAGCTGAAAAATGGCCGTATC
>CALWOK010000186.1 GCA_944383125.1 uncultured Flavonifractor sp. | reverse complement strand
AATTTCCTGGTCTACCATGAGACAATTCAGGGCCATTCCAAAAAAACCGTAGATGAATACTATATGGACCTGCGCAATTTCTTCCGCTATGTCAAGCTGGAAAAAGGCCGGGTGCCGCGCACCGCTGAGCTGGACCAGATCCCCATTGACGATCTGGATCTGGAACTGGTGCGCTCCGTCACCCTCAGCGACGTGTACAGCTACATGAGCTATCTCAGCCGGGACCGCATCAAGCACGCCAACAGCCCCACCTCCGGCTACGGTCTGGAACCCTCTGCCCGGGCCAGGAAAATTGCCGCCATCCGCTCCTTTTATAAATACCTGTCCAGCAAGGCCAAGCTCATTGTGGAAAATCCCGTACAGGATCTGGACTCTCCCCGGCTGAAAAAGGCGCTTCCCCGGTATCTGTCCCTGGATGAGTCCATCCAGCTGCTGGAGGCGGTGGACGAGCCCAATCTGGCCAGGGATTACTGTATTCTGACCCTGTTTCTCAACTGCGGGCTGCGGATTTCAGAGTTAGTCTCCCTTAACTTACAGGACGTCCGGGAGGAACAGCTGCGGGTATTGGGCAAAGGCAACAAAGAACGGATGATTTTTCTCAATGAAGCCTGCCGGGCCGCGCTGGACGACTGGCTGGAAGAGCGCAGCCAACAGGCAGCCGCCGACAAAAACGCCCTCTTCCTCACCCGTTCCCACACCCGCATGACCACCGCCGCCGTCCATTACATGGTCAAACAGCGTCTGCTGAAGGCCGGATTGGACCCCTCTCTCTATTCCAGCCATAAGCTGCGCCACACCGCCGCCACCCTGATGCTGCAAAACGGCGTGGATGTACGCACCCTTCAGGAGGTGCTGGGCCACGAAAACCTGAATACCACCCAGATTTACACCCATGTGGACAATGAAAGCCTCCGCACTGCCGCCCGGGCCAATCCCCTGGGCAAGGTGCGGGGCCGGAAAAAGAAACAGGAAGCCCAATGAAAAACAGGCGTGCCGACAGCGGCACGCCTGTTTTTTCGCTCTGCCCTCTCCCCTTACAGCTCCATGGCAAAGAGGGCTGCACCCAGAGCGCCGTTGAGCTGGGCTTTGTCGGAGATCACCAGCATGACCCCCAGCTGCCGCTGGATGGCATCCACCACACCCTGGTTCCTGGATACCCCGCCGGTCATCATATAGTTTGGCTCTCCCCCGATGCGGCGGCACAGAGCGCAGGTCTTGGAGGCCACCGACTGATTCAGCCCGTGGATGATATCTGCCCTGCGCTTGTTCTGGGCAATGAGAGAAACCACCTCCGACTCGGCAAAGACGGTACACATGGAGGAAATGGTGATCTCCTCCTTCCAGTCCAGCCCTGCGGTGCTCATCTCATCCATGGACAGCTCCAGAGTTCGGGCCATCAGCTCCAGAAACCGTCCGGTACCGGCGGCGCATTTGTCGTTCATCACGAAATTGACCACATTTCCCTGCTCGTCAATGCGGATAACCTTGCTGTCCTGTCCCCCAATGTCAATAATGGTGCGGACGGTGGGGTCCAGGAAAAAGGCCCCTCTGGCGTGACAGGTGATTTCCGTAATGGACTTGTTCCCCAGTTCGATGGCAGTGCGGCCGTAGCCGGTGGTGACGGTGGCGGCAATGTCCTCCCGGGTCAGGCCCGCCTGGGCCAGGGCCGTTTCCAAAGCCCGGTCGGCGCCTGCCGCTGCCCCGGCTCCCGTGGGCAGAATTACTCCCGCCACCAGATGCTGTTCTTTATCCAGAATGGCCACATCGGTACTGGTGGAACCGCTGTCGATACCTACATAGTAATTGCCCTTGCCCATGGCACGTCCTCCCTCTCTGATCCCCATCACCGCCGGGTTCAGGGTCTCCGCAAAGGCCTCCAGCCGGGTGAGCAGCTGCCCGCTGCTCTGGATGGTGTAGTCTGATTCCAGCTTGAGCATGGGAGCGGTGCACTCCTGCCGCAGCCGGGCGTATTCAAACCCGTAATAATCGCAGAATTTGACGGTGTGGTAAATGACCCCTTTCAGATTGGGGTCGCAGGTGAGCTGCCGCCGTCCTGTGGTATCGGTCATGCGCATACAGGGCAGCTGCTCCAGCAATGCTCCGGCATACCAGTCCATCAGGGCGTCAAAGTCTCCCCCCTCCGGCGGCATGGCCACATCCCGGTTGTGAACACAGGTATCGTTGCGCACAGGCAGAGGCATGGATTGGGCCATCATCTGAAAAAGGGGTTCCCCCACCCTGCCCCCCAGCACGCTGAGGTAGGGCTGTGTTGGTCTGGGATTGGGGGCAAAGGCGGCCCGGAACGCCGCTTCATCAAAAGCAGTCCCCTTGTACTCCCCATAAGCTTTGGCCAGCCGCAGCAGCTCCCCCTTGGTGCGGGTGCGGGTACAGTCCCCCCCGCAGTGGAGCATGTCCATAAAATAGAGGAAATCCAGCTTCCCGTGTTCCAGCAGCACGTCATAGACAGAGCGGATGCTGTCACAGCAGTTGACCAGCACCAGCTCCTTCACCTGCCCGGACAGGCAGGCCTCCAGCACCGCTTTGCCAAAGCCGCACAAATTGGGGTGGCTTACCTGATCGCTGTGGTCAAACTTATCCGCCATACCGTCCAGAACCACACACTGCCCTCCCAGGGCGGTCAGCAGCTCTACCGGGGTGTATTTGCAGATATAATGGGTGATGCTCATGCCTGTCCCCCCTGTTCCGCCTTCAGCATTTCCACAAAGGCCTCCAGCCGGGTACCCATCTGGCCCTCTCCGCCGTGGCTGCGGTCACAGCCGTCTCCGTCCAGCACCAGGGTGGGAATCCCTGCCCCCTCCATCCGCTCCTTGGCCAGCTGGGCGCCGCCCAAAGTATGCTTGCAGCCCCAGTGACAGAACCACACCGCGCCATCTGCCTTTACCTGCCGGGCCGCCTGGATGGCCCGGTCAATCCGCCTGGTGGCAGGGCCGTTGAAAGGAGAATAGACAATGCGCTGAGCCATGGCCTCATAGGGGTCATCGGAATAGTGGGGCAAAATACCTTCATAGCACATATCGCACCCTACCACCTGGACCTCCCGGCTGAAATCCGTCACGGCCCGCAGAGGGTCCACCCAGAACGGCACCGTGTGGAGCCACAGCAGCCGCACACCGGCGGCGGGCGGCGCCTGCTCCACCTCCTCCAGACAGCGGCGGGTGTAGGCCTCTGTCTCAGGGGAGCCCAGCAGATTGTGGAGGGCAAAGGCGCTGAACATCTCCCCTGTAATCTCCCCAATCAGCTGCTTGTCCGCCCGCAGGGTCATATAGCGGTCAAAGTTGGCCAGACTGCGGACACTGCGGGCCACTGTCTCTTTCAGCAAGTCCTGATCCAGCTTCTGCCCGGTGTGTTTCTCCAGAAAGACCACCATCTGCCGCAGCTGACCGGCCACATAGTCCACAGAATCCTGGTCGGCGGCATAGGGTACATCCACCACAAACTGGGGTACGTCAAAGTACTCTGCCAACCGGCGGAAGGTGAGCAGATTGGCATCACAGGCCAGGGTGGTATTGAGGATAAACCGGGGCTTTGGCATCAGCCCCTTCTCTGCCGCTCCGATAAATACCTTATGATAGGAACAAAAGGTCTCGGGCAGGCCCTCGCTTTCGGCGTAGTGGAGAAAGGACTGTTCTGCCTGGGTACCAGAGAGAAAGCACCCAAACCCCTCACAGGAGTATGGGTGCAGTCCCATGGCAAGCAGCGGTTCACAGGGGAGAAACAGGCTGGCCATAGCGGCCTTGTCCGGATGGGCCAGCGGGGCAATCATGGAGTTCATGGTCTGGACCGACACCATCTGGGCCGCCTTGCTCACCCCCTTGCCGGGGGCCAGCCGCAGCTGTATGTTTTTGGCCCGGTAGCCGGTGGTCAGCCACCGGCGGGCGCTGCGGGGGTTTTTGTCGCATCGGTTCTGAATCCATGTGCCAAAGGTGGTTACGATGTCTTTCATGTGGTACGCCTCTTTCCAATGGGGTGCTGACCGGACCCGCCTTACGGCTTGCAGATGCCGCAGGGCGCATAGCCCTGGTCCAGAAGAGACTGGCGGGTGCCGGTGTACTCCTGCCGGTTGGCGTCGCTCATAGAGGCGGCGCCGGAACAATCGGGCAGGTGGAATTTCTTAGAATTGGTATTGAGGATGTAGGTCATTTCCCCTTGCCCTGCGGTGGTCTGGGCGGGCGTGGACGCCTGGGGCAGTTTCTCCCCCGACAAGGCGCTGAGGCCGGTGGCATAGTCGATCTCCACACCGGGCTGCACGTTGTAGGCGTAGACACAGAAGGTGACCCCTTCCCCGTCGTCCTCCACGCTGTAGCCCTCCATCAGCACGCCGGAGGCCACTAGATTGTCCCCCTCAAAGAGCGGGGTCACCCGGTAGAGCACATGGTTTTCCGTCTCCTGTACATAGTCGGCCACCAGATCCTCAAAGGGCAGCATGCCGTCGATGTTGAGCGCCCGGGTACCGGTGATGAGGTTCTTTTCATTGGCATTCTCTCCGGTGAGCTGGAACCCAATGAGATGGCAGCGGTTGTACAGGTACTTCCCGTCCACACAATCATACTGCACCGACTGCCAGCCGGAGGGTTTGACCTGGCTGATGCTCCCCCGCTCCTCGGTGGGCATCAGATCCACCCCGACACAGGCATAGGCTGTGCCGCAGCGGCCCAGGGAATCCAGGTCGCTGTAGGTCTCAAAGGAGTCTGTGGTGTACTCTTCTTCTGTAAAGTATGGTTGGTTGTCATTGATTGCAATATAAGGCTGTCCGGCATAGGTGGGCAGGCTGTCCAGGCTGTAGGAGCCGGTCTGGACAGCAGCGCCGGGCAGATACTTGCATCCCCCCAGCAGCACCGCACACAGCACAGCCAGAGAGAGCAGGGGTGTTACCAGACGTTTCATCGTGTATAAACCTCTTTCGTCAATAATATGTGGGAATATCCCGGGAATTCCACCTGTTTTTCCAGAATAAATCCCGCCTCTTCCGGGGTAAAGTCCAAATGGGTGTCAGCAGGGTATACCTTGTTCCATCTGTAAAGGATAATTCCTTTCGTATCCTTGAGAACACTGGCCAGCGGCGGGACTTCCGCAAAGCAGACGTCGTTTTCCCCGGCCCGGCGGAGGAAGTCCTCCGCCACCCGGATGTTGGAAGGCAGCGGGTCAAACTGCCGGGCGGTATAAGGGCTCATCCACAGGGGGCGCTCCCCCACCTCTTCCAGCAAATCGGCCCGCAGCAGCCGGTCCATGCTCTGCCGCCGGCCGTTAAAGGTCATGCCCCACTTGTCATCCACACAAAGGGCCAGGATCATGGCTCTCCCTCCAGCATAGCCATCAGCTCCTCCTCGGTCAGCACCGGAATGCCCAGCTGGTTGGCCTTGGTCAGCTTGGAGCCTGCCGCCTCTCCCGCCACCACATAGCTGGTCTTTTTGGAGACGGAGCCGGATACCTTGCCCCCCTGGGCTTCAATGAGAGCGGCGGCCTCTTTCCGGTCCAGATGCTCCAGGGTGCCGGTCAGCACAAAGGTTTTCCCTGCCAGCCGATCCCCCACCGGCTCTTCCAGGCTGTCAAAGGACACCCCGGCTTCCCGGAGGGTATCAATGAGGTGGCGGCTCTGGTCGCTGCCAAACCAGGCCAGCAAACTTTGCGCCGTAATGCCGCCAATATCGGGAACGGCGGTCAATTCCTCCTCGGTGGCGGCCATCAGGGCGTCCAGGGTGCCGAACCGGGCAGCCAGCACCTTTCCTGCCTTCTGGCCCACCTGCCGGATGCCAAAGGCAAAGAGCAGCCGGCCCAGTCCGGCAGCTTTGGAGCGTTCAATGGCGGCCATCAGGTTTTCCGCACTCTTTTTGCCCATGCGCTCCAGGGGGGCCACCTGCTCCGCCGTCAGCCGGTACAGATCACCTGGGCCGCCCACCAGACCGGCCCCTACCAGGCTTTCCACCAGAGCGGGACCAAGGCCGTCAATATCCATGGCGTCCCGGCTGGCAAAGTGGATGATGTGGCGCAGCCGCTGGGCAGGGCACTCCGCCCCGGTGCAGCGGATATGGGCGCCGTCCTCATCCCGGGCCACCGGAGCGCCGCACACAGGACAGTGGGCAGGCAGATGATAGGGTTCGGTTCCCTCCGGCCGCTTCTCTTTCCGCACAGAGACAATTTCCGGGATAATCTCCCCGGCCTTCTGCACCAGCACCGTGTCTCCAATGCGGATATCCTTCTCAGTAATGAAATCCTGATTGTGGAGGGTGGCGTTGGTGACGGTCGTTCCTGCAAGGCGAACTGCCTTTACAACCGCCTTGGGCGTAAGCACACCCGTTCTGCCCACCTGCACAACAATGTCCTCCACCACGCTCTCCTTCTGCTCGGGAGGATATTTGTAGGCGGCAGCCCATCGGGGGAACTTGGCAGTGGAGCCAAGGGCCGCCCTGTCTGCAAGGTTATTTACCTTTACAACTGCGCCGTCGATATCAAAGGGAAATTCCTCCCGCTGCTCTCCCAGGGCGGCAATGTGCTCTGCCGCCGCCTGAATGGTGGCACAGGTGTTATGGGGTATGACGTGAAAGTGCTGCTGCCGCAAGTACTCCAGGGTTTCCGCATGGGTGGAAAAGGTCTTGCCCTCCGCCCGCTGGCTATTGAATACCCGGATATCCAGCTTGCGGGAGGCCGCCACCTTGGAATCCAGCTGCCGCAAAGAACCTGCCGCCGCATTGCGGGGGTTGGCAAAGAGGGGTTCCCCTTTCAGCTCCCGTTCTGCGTTCAGCCGTTCAAAGCTCTTCTTGGGCATGAAGACCTCTCCCCGCACAATGAGGGAGGGCAGCGCTTCCGGCAGCCGCAGCGGGATGGAGGGGATGGTTTTCAGGTTTTCCGTCACATCCTCTCCCACCTGACCGTCTCCCCGGGTGGCCCCCCGGACAAACAGCCCGTTTTCATACTCCAGCGCCACCGACAGGCCGTCCACCTTTGGCTCCACGTCGTACTCCACTCCGCCGGGCAGGGCCTCTCTGACCCGCTGGTCAAAGTCGGCCAGTTCCTCCACGGAGAACACATCCTGCAGGCTCTCCAGAGGAACCTGGTGACGCACCTCCGCAAAGCCATCGGCCACCTTACCCCCCACCCGCTGGGTGGGAGAATCCGGGGTCATCAGCTCAGGGCATTGGGCCTCCAGCTCCTCCAGACGGCGGAGCTTATGGTCAAAGTCATAGTCGGACATGCTGGGATTGTCCAGCACATAATATTCATAGTTGGCCTGCTCCAGTTCCTGACGCAGGCGCAGAATCTCCTGTTTTTTGTCCATGGCGGACCTCCACTTGGAATTTACGGGTCAATGCCGGGGCCACCCTTCCCAGCAGCAGGGCCAGCAGCCCGCCCAGGAAGGCGCCCAGGGTGTTCAGAATCAAATCGTCAACATCGGTGGAGCGGTTGACAAACAGCTGCAAAAACTCAATGGCAAAGGAGACGCACAGCCCAACTGCCAGCCCCTTCCACCACCGGGGCTTCCGCCACAGCAGATTGGAACAAAAGCCGATGGGTACAAAGATGAGGGCGTTGGCCGCCGCCATATAAAATCCCCACTCCCCCAGGGTGTCTCCCCGGAACAGCGTAGGCGTCCAGCCCACATATTGCAGGGATTGGGACAGCGGGGTGATGGGAAAGAAGGGGCGCAGTCCCTGGAGCGCCTCCTGCCAGTGCCACAGAGTCCAGAAGTTGGCGGGAAAGACCGTCAGGGCCGCCAGACCGCAGCAGAACAGCACAAAAAGGAACCGTCCCACCTCCCGCACAGGGCCGCTGTACAGCCCTCTCCGGTACAGCCGTCCCCGCTGCCAGGGCAGCAGGACCAGAAAGCCTACCGCACCCATGAGCATACAGGGCAGCATCTGCTTCACATAATCCAGGGTAATCTCCAGGTACCAGAACAGGGTATCCATGGAATACGCCTCCTTTTCTGTGGTATAACATCATCATATCACAAAAAAGGAGCGTGTTTCTTACACGTTTCTTACGAATTCCACCCTGGCAGCTCCAGATAGGAGTCGGGTACCTCCCCCACCAGCAGGGTTTCCGCCACACATACCTGGGCAGATACCGTGGTGTTGGTCTGTCCGCCGGGAATGAGGAGGGTAACTTCCACCTCCACATCCAGATTGATCTGGTGAAGGGTCTGGTTGATGCCCTGGGCAGTAAAGCGGTTGGAAAACTCTGCCCGGGGCGCGGCAGCTGCCACCACCTGTACCGGAAGCACCGGCCCCCATCCGGAGGCGGTGGCAAAGCCGGTCAGACTCCCCAGGCGAATGCCCAGCTCCTGGCTGCCCAGCCCTTCCACCTGTTTTAGCAGCTGATCCAGAATTTTAATACGCAAGCTATTTAACTTTACAGAATCAACGGTCAGCAGACTGATGCGGCCTTGCCCATCTTTTTCCAGCGTAACCAGGTCGGCATAGGCCACTCCCTCCTGGGCCATGGTATCCTCCACCGCCTGGTTGAGCATGGCGGTGACCCGGTTTTCCGTCTTCACCCCGGCCAGTGTAGTGATGGCAGGCCGCAGAGCTCCATCCACCAGGAAAATAACCAACAGCGCAAACCCTACGCCCACAAGGGCTGCAAGCCAGATACCGCTGTACCGCTTCCCCTTGCGGAAAAGCCCTCTCCGGAACCGCCCCATCTGCCCACCTCCTCAGGGCAGGCTATGCGGGGCTTGGTTGTCCTTATGCCTTCAGCAGCTCCTCCACCGCCAGCAGAATACCGGCCTTTCCGCTTTCATAGGTCAGCCCCCCCTGGAAATAGGCGGTGTACGGCTCCCGCATGGGGGCGTCGCAGGACAATTCAATAGAGGCCCCCTGGATAAAGGCCCCGGCAGCCATAATGACGGGGCAGTCGTAGCCGGGCATGTCCCATGGCTCCGGGGTGACAAAGGAGTCCACCGGCGCCCCAAACTGGATGCCCTTGCAGAATTTCTTCAGCGGCTCCGGGCTGCCGAAGTGGATCATCTGAATGATGTCGTGGCGCTCCTGCCGGGAGGTAGGCTCGGTCTGGTAGCCCAGCCGCTCCATGATGCAGGCGGCAAAGAGGGCCGTTTTCACTGCCTGGGCGGTGGTATGGGGGGCAAGGAACAGTCCTTGATAGAGGCTGCGGTTGGCCCCGAAGGTGGAGCCGCACTCCTTGCCGATGCCGGGGGTGGTCAGCCGCATGGCGGCCCCCTCCACCAGGTCATGCCGCCCGGCAATGTACCCGCCGGTGGGTGCCAGCCCGCCGCCGGGGTTTTTGATCAGGGAACCCACCACCAGGTCGGCCCC
>CALWOK010000185.1 GCA_944383125.1 uncultured Flavonifractor sp. | reverse complement strand
AGAAGCCGAACATGATCATCAGGAAGGAGATCAGCAGGGACAGGATGGCGTAGAACTCTACGATGATACACAGCACCATGCCCTTGGACCAGTCGTTGGGGTTCTTGGCCACGATGTTCACGGAAGCGGCAGCCACACGGCCCTGAGCAATACCGGACAGCAGTCCGCCGAGGGCCATGGGGATGCAGGCAGCCAGGATGAGCAGGCCGTTGGCAATGGTCAGCTCGCCTACAGTGCCGTCAAACAGGCCCATCTTCATCAGGGCCAGGAAGCCGATGACCAGACCGTACAGGCCCTGGGTACCGGGGATAACCTGAAGAATCATACACTTGGAGAACTGAGAGGGGTCCTCAGCCAGCAGGCCGGCGCCTGCCTCACCGGCCAGGCCGGTACCTTTTGCGGAGCCTACGCAGGCCAGACCGGCGGCCAGAGCCGCACCCAGGAAACCAAAGAACGCACCTGCGTACTGGGTCAGAAATTCACCGAATGTCATGTTAGTGTTCCTCCTTAATGTCGACATACTTTGTCTCAATATTCAAGGGCCGCCAGGGGCGTCCGCCCTCTTTGTAGAACTGCTTGAAGAATTCCAGGTATTGCAGACGGGATGTGTGGACATAGGTGCCGATTACATTCAGGCCGATGTTGAAGGCGTGGCCGATGATGAAAATCACAAAGAAAATGGGAATGCCGATGGCCGGAGGCAGACCGCCGCCGGGCATGGCGCCCAGGATGTTGAATACCTGGCCGATAACCGAGCCGGCCAGCATCATGACCATGAGACGGGAGTAGGAGAGGATATCTCCAAAATAGCCCGTCACACCGTTGTACACCGCACCGATGATGGCGGTAATTTTGCCAAAACCCTTTGCGGTCCGGGCCTGGCCCAGCAGCATCAGGCAGCCGATAATGAGCACCACCGGATAACCGGCAACATTGCCCACGTTCATGGCAAACAGGGCGATGCCCACAAAAATGACCCACCAGGTACCGATATCCAGGATGGCGTCTACCACCTGGCCGTCCCGGCAGAGCATCCAGAACTTTACCGCCATACCCACAATGATCTGCACCAGGCCCACCACCAGGGAGAACACCAGCACCGTCATGGGGTCGCCCATCACATTGAGCAGAGGAGCGGCTACCCCGCTGCCCTCCGGTACCGACAGGAAGGGGATGGCGGGCTGGGGCAGGCCCAACATACCGGTAAACTGCACCAGGAAGTCGGAGAAGAAGCCGCCGGTGAACAGTCCGATGACGGCAGAGGAAATGCCGCACATGATCATCAGACGGATCAGCTGGCCAAAGCCCCCCTTGGGGTGTACCTTATGGTGGATGAAGGCACAGGCCCCTGCCAGGATCAGACCATAGCCCAGATCGGCGAACATGAACCCAAAGAAAAAGACATAAAAGGGCATCATCAGCCCGTTGGGGTCCACGCCGTCATAGGCGGGCAGGGAGTACATGGTGGTAATGGTGGTGAGAGGCTCGGTGAGCTTGTTGTTTTTCAGCTTGACCGGCACCACCGGATAGTCCTCAGGGGCGGGGTCTTCCGTCTCCCAGCAGCAGGTGTAGCCCTCCAGCATCCCGGCCAGCTTTTTCTCGTCGGGAACCGGTACCCAGCCCTCCAGGAAAAAGGCGGAGCTGCTGTCCAGCAGGCGGCAGCGGGCCTCCTCCCGGGCGATTTCCTGTTCCGCCCGGTCCAGACAAAGCTCCAAAGCCCCCTTGCGCCCGGCGTAGGAGCCCACCTGTGCAATGGTGGATTCCAGCTCCCGGGCAGCGGCGGCCAGCTGGGTGTCCAGCTGCCGGTCGTTTTCTGCGGCAGTGCCTGTCCAGCCCCGCAGGGCGGAGCGGGAGAAGCCGTACTGCTTCAGGACCTCCTGGCATCCCTCTTCTGCACTGCGGTGGCAGAGGAACACCACATAACTCAGTTCGTTGTCCGCCCCCGCCCGCATCAGCTCATACAGGTCGGTGACGGTCCCCAAAGCCCCCTCCATGGCGTCCAGATCGGTGGAGGCCGCCACGGTGCCGAAGGCCACTGACACGTCGGCGGTGGAGGCGGTTTCCAGGGGAATGTCCAGCGCCAGCCAGGGGGCCAGCGCCAGCTTTTGGGTTCTCAGCTTGTTTTGCTCGGCGTACAGCGTGGAGATCTTGCGCTCCAGCTCCACCAGCTGCCCGGCGTCGGCCAGGCTGCTCTGGTAGGCGTTGTCGTCAAAGAGTGCTCCCTCGGTGATCACCGGCCGGGGAGTGAGGAGTCCGCCCTTCTGCTTGGGCCCGTATTTTTTCAGGGTTTTCAGGGCGTTCTCCACGCTGGATCTGGCGTCTCTGGCCTGATTCAGCGCCCCGGTGTCCGGCCGTGTCAGACTGGCCCACTGGGGATCGTCCGACCGATCTCCGGGCTCGTCAATCTCCACGCAGCCCAGATGCTGAAGCTGACGCAGCATGGCGGGACGCTGATCCAGCATACCGATGAGCCGCAGCCGCTTCATTTTCACAATGGACATCAGTTCTTCACTACCCTTCTCACGATGCTGGCAGCGGCGTCGGCCAGACGGCCCTCCGCCTTGGCCCGCAGTGCGTCGCAGGCTTTTTGGGTTTTTGCCGTCACCTCGGACGCATGCTTGGCTGCCTGATCCTCAGCCGACTTCATAAAGCCCCGGGCCTGGGCTTCCGCCTGGGTACGGGCCTCTGCCAGCCGGGCTTTGCCGGTCCGCTCAGCCTCCGCCACCAGCCGTTTGGCCTCGGCCTGGGCCTCCGCCTTTCGGGTTCGGTTGGTCTGCTCGGCCTCAGTCACCTGCTGGATCGCTTCCAGAGACATACTCTCACCGCCTTTCCCCATCTTATTGTCCGGCAGACCTGCCCCAGTGCATGGGTGTGGGAACAGCGCCGGACAATCTGATCGATGTTACCCCCATGATACTTCAATCTATCAGAGAATGCAAGTTTAAAATGGCAAGTTTAGTTTTTAACCTTCCTTTTTTTCAGCATTTCATATACAATTTTTATGTGCCATAGCATGAGAAATCCATCGAAATTATGCACTATCTCTATATTTTTTGCCTGACCAATTTTTTGTTAATTTGTTAACAAAAAATATTTTTGTGCATCTTACCATTGTGCTGCCCCTCTGCGGGCAGGAAGAATTAGTAAAAATCCCGGCAGGGGACCGCCTTGCGGCCCCCTGCCGGGAGAAAAAGGGTTCAGTTGTCGCTGAGATAATAGGGCTTCATCAGGCTGGGCTGCTCGGTGGAATCCTTCTGCCCGTTGGAGCGCAGGGTGATCTCGGGCGGCCGGCCTCCCCGCCCCCGGCCGGCGCCCCGCTTTTTGCCCTCACGGGCAGGAGGGGTACCGCGGCTGGATTTGGCAGGCTTTTCTGCCGGCAGATTGTCCTGTTTGCGGGGCTGCCTGCGGCCCTTGCCCTCCTTCCGGGAAGCGGCTTCGGGCTGAGGGGCCTTGTCCCGGCGGCGCTCCCCCTCTGGACGGGCCAGAGGCTTCCGGGGGGCCAGCAGCCGGGCGGTAGCATCCATGATGGTGTCGCTGGCCAGAGGGTCAGGCTTGCGGAAGTCTCCGAATGCAGGGTCGGGGACGGCGGGCCGGGTGGGTGCGGTAGCGGTCAGGGCCTCTTCCAGAGTAGCGCTGTTGCGTACCCCCCGACGGGGCTTTTTGGGCTGGGCAGGGGGGGCAGCCTTGGGAGCGGCTTTGGCTCCGCCGTCCCGCTGACGGCGCTTTTCCTTGGCGGCGGCCCGGGCTTCTGCATCCTCCGGGTTGACGATGCGGCCCTTTTTGTCCCGGGGCAGCGGCTCCAGCACCGCCATGGGCCAGGGATGCTCCTCCACCACCGGCAGAGCCTTGCCCAGCAGGGCCTCAATGCTTTTCAGCTCGTCCTTTTCGTTGACATCACAGAAGGAGATGGCGGTACCGCCGTGGCCGGCCCGGCCGGTACGGCCAATGCGGTGGACATAGGTTTCGGGTACGTCGGGCAGATTGTAGTTGAACACATGGGACAGCTCTTCAATGTCCAGCCCCCGGGCGGCAATGTCGGTGGCCACCAGGGCGCGCACCTTGCCGCTTTTGAAGTCGGCCAGGGCCTGCTGCCGGGCAGTCTGGCTCTTGTTGCCGTGGATGGCGGCGGCGGGAATGCCCGCCTTGTTCAGCTCGCCTGCCACCTTGTTGGCGCCATGCTTGGTGCGGGTAAAGACCAGAGCGTTTTTCACCTGGGGTACACCAATGAGAGAGGCCAGCAGCTTGGACTTGTTGCCCCGGTCCACATAGTACAGCTGCTGGTCGATGACCTCCACCGGAGAGGACACCGGGTCTACCGCCACCTTTACCGGATCGGTCAGCAGAGAGTCCACCAGCCCCTGGACCTCGGGGGGCATGGTGGCGGAGAAAAAGAGGGTCTGCTTTTTCTTGGGCAGCCAGCCCAGGATGCGGCGCACATCGTGGATAAAGCCCATGTCCAGCATCCGGTCGGCCTCATCCAACACAAAAATCTCCAGCCTGGAGAGGTCTACAAACTTCTGGTGGTACAGATCTCCCAGCCGTCCGGGGGTGGCCACCAGAATGTCCACCCCTTTTTTCAGCTGCTCCACCTGGGGATTCTGGCCCACGCCGCCGAAGATGACGGCAGAGCGGAGGGGCAGGTGGCGGCTGTACGCCGCCAGGTTTTCCTGAATCTGGAGGGCCAGCTCCCGGGTGGGGGTGAGGATCAAGGCCCGGATGCCCCGTCCTCTGCGGGCGCTCAGCCGCTGGAGAATGGGGGCGGAAAAGGCACAGGTTTTGCCGGTGCCGGTCTGGGCGCAGCCCAGCACGTCCCGTCCGGCCAGGGCAGGGGGAATGGCCTTTTCCTGGATGGGAGAGGGGCGCTCATAGCCCTGTTCGGCCAGCGCCTTCAGGATGGGCGCTTTCAGGCCGAGATCTTGGAATGTCATGGAATTCGTTCCTTTCCTGGGGTACCCCTTCCGCACTGGGGGTACAAAAAAATAACTGCCGTGCGGTGGCAGAGAAACACAAAAGGAAGCCCGCCGGCCAGCCGGCGGGCAATTCCCAGACCATGGTGCATGATAGGATAGTATACCACTCTTTTCAAAAATTACAAGAGCCAGCACACCTGGTTCAGCCCAGGCAGGCCAATACGGCGGCCACCGTCTCCTCCAGGCTGCTTTTTTCCATCACATCCACCGTCAGATCGGCATACTGCCGGTAGAGCGGTTCCCGGGCGGCGTACACGTCGGCCAGCGTCTGGCCCGGCTCCATGGCAATGCCCCGGGTGGCGATGTTGCGGATGCGCCGTTCCAGCTCTCCCAGGGGGACATGGAGGTAGACCACCTTGCCCAGACGTTTCAAGTGTCCAATGGCCCCTGCCCGGCACACGGCGCTGCCGCCGGGGGCAATGACAGTGCCGGTGCAGTCCAGGGTACAGATGGCGGCTTCCTCCACATCCAGAAAGCCTGCCACGCCCCGCTGATCCAGAATGTCCTGGAGCAGGGCTTTCTCCCGCTGCTGAATCAGCAGGTCGGTATCCAGAAAGCGGTAGCCCAACGTTTTGGCCAGCAGCACCCCTACGGTGCTCTTGCCTGAGCCGGGCATACCGATTAACGTCACATTGGTTGTGTCCACGGCGGTCATTCTCCTCCCGATTCCATTTGAATTCAGTATAGCAAAGGAAACCGCCGGGGGCAAGGGTCTACCGGGCCAGGAACTGATAGAGCATGGAAATGGCCTCTATCCGGGTGGCGGTGCGGGTGGGGGCAAACCTGCCCTGACCGTCTCCCGCTACCATGCCCAGTCCCTGGGCAATGGCGGCATAGCCATAATATTCCGCCGGGATAGACCCCTCATCCGTAAAGGTACACCGGAAAATACCAGGGATGGCGGCGGCGCTGCCGTAGCCGCCGTAGTCCAGCAGCACCCGGGTCAGCTCGGCCCGTGTCACCGGCTGGTCATCCTGCCGCTGGCTGCGGTCCAGCAGGCCCATGGATACCGCCTGGTCATAGACCCGGTCGGCCTCCCCCTCCCGGGTCAGGTCGGCCAGATAGCCCTGGGTGCTCACCATGAGGGCCATCAGATCCAGCTGGGTGAGGGCTTTGTTGGGCTCCAGTTTGCCGCCCAGCCAGCCAATTCCATATTGTGCCAGAGCCTCGGCTTTTTCTTTCCCCCAGTTCCCCTCCAGATCGGAATAGGCGGGCTTGCTCTGGAAGGCGGAGGAACGCACCACCAGCTGTCCGGTTTTGGCGTCAATGCCCACGGCGTTGGTGGTCTGGTTCAGGTCGCAGCCCAGCCGCAGCCCCATCAGCCAGGTGTGGCCCAGGTCTATCAACGCCTGGTATTCCGTTCCGTAGCGGTCCAGCCGCTGGGGTACCCCAATGTAGTGCAGCTCCACCTCGTAGGTGGCAAACCAGGCTTCCAGGGCGCTTTCCTGGGAAATCAGGCCGGTGGGCTGGTCAAACTGGGGGGACAGGTCAAAGCTGCGGGACAGGCTCAGAATGGTGCCGTCGGCGCTGTCCACCCCTACCGTAATGGAATTGGCGGGGAAGAAATAGCCGTTGACCTGCTGGGCATAGGTAAAGGTATGGAGACGGTCGCCGGTACCGGCGGGGGTGCTGTCATACAGGGCGCAGAGCGTCCACTGCTCCCCCCACACCTGGGCCAGAAACGCTTCGGCAATTTCCTGGGCCTGTTCCTGGCTGACGGCGGGCTGGCTGACCTCCTCTGTCCAGGCCCAGCCGCCGGCCCCCAGCAGCTGACCGGTTTTGCCGTCCAGCGTCACGGTACGGGAGGGAACCCCCTCCTGCTGGTACCGCAGGACGGCGGAAACCTGCCCACTGTCCCGGTCCAGCCGGTAGGAGCAGCTGCGGAGGGTCCAGGAATCCAGCTTCAGCCCCTGGAAGGTGCGGGCCTGACGGTCCAGCTTGTCCTTGTCCCACACCCCTGCCATCTGGGCAATGCCCTCCTGCTCCACATCGGTGATGGCATCATTGGAGGTGCTCTCCCCTGCGCCGGGGGCGGTGTCGCTCTCATCCTTGGTGGAAAGCTGGTCATACAGCTGGGTCAGGTTGACCAGCTCCCCGGTGACAGCATCCACATAATATTGGTCCCCGGCTGCCGGTACATAGCGCAGCACCGCCCGGTCCGGGTGGGATTCCTCCACCACATACTCCAGCTTCAGCTCCAGGGTATCTTTCAGCAGAGGGGCTGCCTGCTCAGGGGCTTTGCCGTAGC
>CALWOK010000184.1 GCA_944383125.1 uncultured Flavonifractor sp. | reverse complement strand
GCTGTCCCCCATGGACTTCACCCGCACCGCCTGGCAGCTCCACAACCAGGTGCGGGGGCTGATTCCCTGGCCTGCCGCCGTCACCACCTTGGGGGACAAGCGGTGTAAAGTGTTTTCCACTGTCGTTCTGGAGGAGCATACCAATGCCGCTCCCGGTACGGTGCTCACCGCCGGGAAGGAGGGGCTGACCCTGGCCTGCGGCGAGGGTACCGTCCTGCGCATTGAGGAGCTTCAGCCCGACGGCGGCAAGCGGATGAAAGCGGCAGACTTCCTGCGGGGGCATCCCATTCCGGTGGGGTAAGCCATGGAGCTGCTGTGGAGTGTCCTGGTTACCGGATGCGTTGCGGCTCTAGGGATTGGGCTGGTGCTCCAATGGCTGGCCCGGGCAGGATTGCCAGTGCCGCTGCCCGCCCGTACCCCGGATTCGGCAGGCTATGAACCGGATCAAAAGGAGTGTGTAAAGGTATTTGCCCTTGCACTGGCGTTCCGTATCCTGATCTTTGGGGTGGTGGGGCTGGCGGTCTGCCTGGTGCTCTATCCCGGGACGCCTGCGGAAACCGCCCTGTCTGTCTGGCGGCGGTGGGACGGCCTGCACTATGTCAATCTGGCAGAGCTGGGGTATTCCGGCTATATGGAGGATGGAAAACATCTCTTTCTGGTGTTTTTCCCCCTCTATCCCTGGCTGATGGGTGTGGTTTCCCCCCTTGTGGGCAATACTATGGCGGCAGGGCTGCTGATCTCCTGGCTGACCTACGCCGGGGGCTGTGTGTATTGCTACAAGCTGGCTGCCTGGGAGCTGGGCCGGGCCGGAGGGCGCCGGGCGGTGCTCTTTCTGTCGGTCTTTCCCTATGCCTTTTTCTTTGGGGGCATCATGACCGAGGGGTTATTTCTCCTCACCACCGCCGGCGGGCTGTGGGCCATCCGCCGCCACCGCTGGGGACAGGCGGGGGTGTGGGGGCTGCTGGCCGCCATGACCCGGATGCACGGGGTACTGCTGATCGGGGCCGCCGTGGCGGAGCTGGTGGAGCAGGAGGGCCGGATTGCCTGGAACGCCCTGGCCCGCAAGCTGCCCGCTCTGCTGCTGCCGCTGATGGGTACCCTGGTGTACCTGGCCCTCAACTGGCAGGTGACAGGCAATCCCTTTGCCTTCACCATCATGCAGCAGCACTGGAGCCAGGGGGCCAACCCCATTGGGGATACCCTGTGGTATGTGCTGAACAATGCCCTGTCCTATCCCGCCGATCTGGTGCGCTATCAGATCTGGATCCCCACCCTGGTGCTCTTTCCGGTCTGCTTCGGCCTGCTGGTGTGGGCAGGGGGGAAGTTCCGCAGCATGTACACTTTGTACGGCTTTGTCTATCTGGTGCTCAATTACTCCCTGTCCTGGCTGCTGAGCGCAGGCCGTTATCTGTCCTGCGGGCTGCCCTTTTTCCTCTTTGCCGCCGCCCTGACCCGTGGCCGCCCCCGGCTCACCGTCGGCCTGACGGCGGCTATGGGGGCGGGCTTTGCAGTGAATCTGTTCTGGTTCCTCACGGGGGGACAGGTTATGTGAATGTCTGGAGGTAAGCCATGTATTTTTTCAATTATGTTGACCCCTATTATTGGATCATCTTGATCCCTGCCATGCTCATTGCCCTGGTGGCCCAGCTCAATGTGTCGGCCACCTTCGGGCGCTATGCCAAGATCGGCAACCGCCGGGGGCTGACGGGAGCCCAGGCCGCTCAGGAGGTGCTGCGGGCCCACGGCATCCACGGCGTCCGGATTGAGCGGGTACCCGGCAAGCTCACCGACCACTATGACCCCAAGGCCAACGTCATCCGCCTGTCTCAGAGCGTGTACGACTCCGCCAGCATCGCCTCGGTGGGGGTGGCCGCCCATGAAGCGGGCCACGCCGTACAATACGCCCAGGAGTACGGCCCCATCCGCCTGCGCACCGCCATCATCCCGGCCTGCAACATCAGCTCCCAGGCCTCCATTCTGCTCATCATCCTGGGCTTTGCCCTCTACTCCAAGCCCCTGTTTGCGGTGGGGGTGGTGCTCTTTGCCGTGGCGGCCTTCTTCCAGGTGGTGACGCTGCCGGTGGAGTTCAACGCCTCCCACCGGGCCATCCAGTCCCTGCGCAATACCCATATGCTGGACGAGCAGGAGCTGCGGGGGGCCAAAAAGGTGCTGGGGGCCGCTGCCATGACCTATGTGGCAGCTCTGCTGGTCTCCCTGGCCCAGCTGCTGCGCTATGTGCTGGCCTTCAACAGCCGTGGGAGGGATTGAGGGTGACCGCAAGAGATGTGGCCCTCAAGGCTTTGACGGCCTGCCAGCAGCAGGGGGCCTGGTCGGACGGCTTTCTGAAAAAGACCCTGAAAACCGCCGGGCTGGACAGCCGGGACGCCGCCCTGGCCACCCGGCTGTGCTTCGGGGTGCTCCAGAACCGGCTGCTGCTGGATGACTACCTGGGCAGGCTGTCCACCGTGAAGCTGGACAAGATGGAGCCTGCGGTGTGCAATGCCTTGCGGCTGGGGGCTTATCAAGTACTTTTCCTTGACAGAATTCCCCACCATGCCGCCGTCAGCGAGGCGGTGGAGCAGGCCCGGAAACACGCCCGCAATCCCCGCTCCGCCGGGCTGGTGAACGGGGTGCTCCGGGCTTTGGTGCGGCAGAAAGACCGCCTGGAGCCGCCAGAAAACCCGGCGATTTTGTACAGCCATCCCCAGTGGCTGGCCGATCTCTTCACCCGCCGGCTGGGCGGGGAGGAGGCCGCCGCCCTGATGAAAGCCAACAACGGCGAGCCGCCTACCTGCGCCCAGGTGAACACCACCCGGGCCACCGCCCATCAGGTGGCCCAGTCCCTACAGGCAGAAGGGGTTGAGGTGACCCCCCATCCCTGGCTGCCCCACTGTCTGCTGCTGTCCCGCACCGGCAGTGTGGAGGAGCTGACCGCCTTCCGGGAGGGCCTTTTTTACATCCAGGACGCCGCCGCCCGGCTGGCTGTGCTGGCGGCAGACCCCAAACCGGGCATGAAGGTGCTGGACGCCTGCGCCGCCCCCGGGGGCAAATCCTTTGCCGCCGCCATTGCCATGGAAGGAAGGGGAACCATTACCGCCTGCGACATCCACCCCCACAAAATCGCCCTCATTCAGGCGGGGGCCAGACGGCTGGGGCTGGAGGGCTGTATCTCCGCTCAGGTGGGCAACGCCAAGGAATGTCAGGAAGATTACCTTGACAACTTTGACCTGGTGCTGGCGGACGTACCCTGTTCCGGGCTGGGGATTATCCGGAAAAAGCCGGATATCCGCTACAAAGACCCCAAGCCCCTGGCGGGGCTGCCCAAGGTTCAGCAGGCCATTCTGGACAACGTGTGCCGCTATGTCCGCCCCGGCGGAGTGCTCCTCTATGCCACCTGCACCCTGGCGGAGGGGGAGAACGAGGAAGCGGTCAGGGGCTTTCTGGACAGGCATAAAGACTTTACATCAGAGGGTTTTCCACTGCCCGGAGCATTTGCGGGGGCGGATGAGGGCATGGTGACCTGCTGGCCCCACCGCCACGATACCGACGGCTTTTTCTTTGCGAAACTGAGGAGGAACCCATGACCGACATCAAATCCATGGATCTGGCGGAGATGACCGCCTACTGTAAGGAGCTGGGAGAACCGGCCTTCCGGGCCAGGCAGGTGTTTCAGTGGCTTCACCGGGGGGTACGCTCCTTTGATGAGATGACCAACCTGTCCAAGGCCTTCCGGGAGAAGCTGAAGGAACACTGCATCCTCTGCCCGCCGGAGGTGGAGCGCAAGCAGGAGTCCCGGCTGGATGGCACCATCAAGTACCTGTGGCGGCTCTCTGACGGCAACTGCATCGAGACGGTGCTGATGCGCTACCGCCACGGCAATACGGTGTGCATCTCTTCCCAGGTGGGCTGCCGGATGGGGTGTGCCTTCTGCGCCTCCACCCTGGGGGGGGAAGGTGCGCAATCTGACCCCGGCGGAAATGCTGGATCAGGTGCTTTTTACCCAGATTGACTCCGGCCAGCCCATCAGCAACATTGTGCTCATGGGCATCGGGGAGCCGCTGGACAATTTTGACACGGTGCTCCGGTTCCTCTCCCTGGTCAACAGCCCGGAGGGAATGAACATCGGGATGCGCCATATTTCCCTGTCTACCTGCGGTTTGACGGAACAAATTGACAAACTGGCCCGGTATCGGTTACAATTAACGTTATCGGTTTCCCTCCATGCCCCCGATGACGAGACCCGCAGCAGGCTGATGCCGGTGAACCGGGGGGTGGGGGTGGAGAAGCTGTTTGACACCTGCCGCCGGTATTTTGAAACCACCGGGCGGCGCATCTCCTATGAGTACGCCATGATTGACGGGGTGAACGATGCCGACTGGCAGGCTGACCTGCTGGCCCGGCATCTGAAGGGGATGCCGGGGCATGTGAACCTGATCCCCCTGAACCATGTGGCGGAAAGCCCCCTGAAGCCCAGCCGGAGGGTGGCCCAGTTCCAGCAGCGGCTGGAGCAGCAGGGGGTCACAGCCACGGTGCGGCGGAAACTGGGGGGAGATATCGACGCCTCCTGCGGCCAGCTCCGCCGGAAGGCTATGGCGGAAAGCCGGTAGGCATCCGCCGTCAACACGCCTGTTGCAGGCCCTTGTACAGAGCGGCAGGTACGGAAAAGAGGCTGATTCACTATGATCTATGCGTGGGGTATCACAGACAGAGGGGTGGTCCGCACCCAGAACCAGGACGGGTACTACCTGAACGTTCCCTCAGAGGGAGTGGCGGTAGGCGTGGTGTGCGACGGCATGGGGGGCGCCAAGGCGGGCAACATTGCCAGCATGATTGCGGTGGAAACCTTTGTGGACACGCTGCAAACCCTCAACGGGGACCCGGACCTTCCGCCGCCGGCGGTGCTCTCCCGGGCGGCGGAGGCCTCCAATGAGGCGGTGTTCCGCCGGGCGTCCTCCGACCCGGACTGTTTTGGCATGGGTACCACCATGGTGGCCGTCCTGGTGGCAGACCAGACCGCCTACCTGCTGAACATCGGGGACAGCCGGGCCTACCACATCAACCAGGAGGGGATTACCCGGCTGACGAGGGACCACTCGGTGGTGGAGGATATGGTGGCCCGGGGAGACATCACCCCCGAGCAGGCCCGCACCCATCCCCGGAAAAACCTGATTACCCGGGCCTTGGGGGCCGAAGAGCACATCCGGGCCGATCTGTATGAAAAAGAGCTGCAAAGCGGAGACTATCTGCTGCTGTGTTCCGACGGGCTGAGCAATATCCTCTCCGACCAGGAGCTTTTGTATGAGGTGATTCACGGGGGGGAGCCGTCTGATTGCTGCCAGCGGATGCTCAGCATGACCATCAACCGAGGTGCGCCGGACAACGTGACGGCAGTCCTCTTCCAGATCCTTTGAAAAGGGGGTAATGAACTATGGATCAATACATAGGGAAATTACTCGACAACCGATATGAGCTGCTGGAGCGCATCGGCATCGGTGGCATGGCAGTGGTCTACAAGGGAAGGGATCACCGGCTCAACCGTCTGGTGGCGGTGAAGATTCTCAAGGAAGAACTGGCCCACGACGCCGAATTCCGCCGCCGCTTCCACGATGAATCCCATGCGGTGGCCATGCTGTCCCACCCCAATATCATGGCGGTGTACGACGTGTCCCACACCCCGGAGCTGGACTACATCGTCATGGAGCTGCTGGACGGCATTACTTTGAAACAGTATATCCAGAAGAAGGGGGGCAAGCTGGCCTGGCGGGAGGCCCTCCACTTTATCACCCAGATTATGAAGGCCCTCTCCCACGCCCACGGCCGGGGCATCATCCACCGGGACATCAAGCCCCACAATGTGATGGTGCTGCGGGACGGCTCTCTGAAGGTGGCCGACTTCGGCATTGCCCGGCTCACCTCGGCGGCCCAGGCCACCCTCACCCAGGAGGCTCTGGGTTCGGTCCACTATATCTCCCCGGAACAGGCCAGAGGGAGCCACATCGACGCCCGCAGCGATATCTATTCTGCCGGCGTGGTGCTCTACGAGATGATTACCGGGCGGCTGCCCTACGAGGGGGACTCCCCGGTGGCGGTGGCCATCCAGCACATCAATTCCATCCCCCTTGCCCCCCGGGAGATTGACCCGGAGATTCCCGAGGCCCTGGAGTCCATTACCATGAAGGCCATGGCCTCCGAGGTGTCCCAGCGGTATATCTCCGCCGACGCCATGCTGGCCGACCTGGAGGAGTTCCGCAAAAACCCCTCCATCAACTTTGAATACACCCAGGCCGATCTGCTGGTGAGCGAGGGGGATGAGCCCACCCAGGTACTGGGGGCCAACACCCCCAGCAATGTACGCACCCAACCGGCCCATTCCCCCAGGGCGGAGGAGGAGCCGGTCTACCATACCCGCCGCACCCAGCGTCCCCCCCAGCGTCCCCCCCGGCGGCAGGAGGAGTATGCCTACGAGTCGGTGCAGGGGGCCAACAGCCGTCTGCCCATCTTCCTGGCCATTGGAGCGGTGGCCATCTTCCTCATTGGCATGGGGGTTTTCTTATGGACCTCCTTCTTCAACAGCATCGGGGGCGGCGGGGAGACGGTGTATAACGTCCCCCGGCTCCAGGGGATGACCATTGCCCAGGCCCAGGCCCACTCCGATGTGGTGGCGGCCGGGTTCCAGATTGTCCAGGGGGATACGGCGGTGAGCGACCTGCCGGAGGGACAGATTGTGTCCCAGGACCCGGAGAGCGGCAGAAACGCCTCGGCCGGGGCCACCATTACGGTGACGGTGAGCGACGGCAGCGGCGCCCAGGGGGAAGTACAGACCATGCCCGACGTAACCAACCGGGATAAGCGGATTGCCCTCAGCGAGCTGGAGGCCCTGGGCTACAGCGAGGAAAAGGGCAATCTGGAGATCCGGGAAGAGGCCTCCCAGATCACCAAGGACTATGTGGTGTCCACCCAGCCGGTGGCCCACACCAGCCTGGAGGGTGTGGAGAAGGTGGTGGTGGTGGTGAGCACCGGTCCCAAGAGCGACCCGGTGACCGTCATCAACTTTGTGGGTATGACAGAGGAGGAGGCCCGCCGGACGGCAGAGGAGACCCTGGAGCTGGTGGTGGCCTCCATTGACCCGGTGTACGACGACATGGAGGAGGGGCGGATCTGCTGGCAGAGCATTCCCAACAGAACCGAAGTGGAGAAGGGGCAGACCATCCGCTTCCGGGTGAGCCTGGGGCCGGACCCCGCCACCACGGAGCCTTCCCAGACCCCGGAGCATACGCCGGAACCCAGCACCACGCCGGAACCAGAGCCTACACCTACCGCCACCCAACAGCCCAGCCAGACCCCCAGCGGTCAGCCCAATACCATCGGCTACAGCATTGACCTGCCCCGGGACCGGGAGACGGTGGAGCTGGTGGTGACGGTGGACGGGCAGGAGCAGTTCCGGGAAACCGTACAGACGGCAACCCTTGTAAAGGTGGTAAACCTGACAGGAAGCGGCAACCTGCTGGTGAATGTCTACTTTGACGGTGAGATTTTCTCCAGCCAGTACAAGAATTTCGGCTGATATGGAAGGAATCATTCTCAAAGCCCTCAGCGGCTTCTATTATGTAGACGACGGCTGCGGCAGGCTGCTGGCCTGCCGTGGCCGGGGCAAATTCCGCCACCAGAAGCTCAGCCCCCTGGTGGGGGACCGGGTGGAATTTACCCCCCTGGAGGGGGAGAGCGGCATTCTGGACGCCATTCTGCCCCGGAAAAACCAGTTCCAGCGGCCTGCGGTGGCCAACATCGACCAGCTGGTGGTGGTGGCCTCTGGGGCCATCCCGGTGACGGACCCCTTTCTCATTGACCGGGTGGTGTCCATTGCGGAGGGGCGGGACTGCGACAGCATCATTGTCCTCAACAAGTGCGACCTGGACGGGGCAGAGGAGCTGTACGCCACCTATACCCAGGCGGGCTTTCGCACCCTCCGGGTGAGCGCCGAGACCGGCGAAGGCATTGAACAGCTTAGAGCGGCAATCGCTGGAAAGGTATCTGCCTTTAC
>CALWOK010000183.1 GCA_944383125.1 uncultured Flavonifractor sp. | reverse complement strand
CGTCATCTGGAACCAGGAGCGGGAGGCTGCCGGACTGGATCAGAAGGAAAGCCATGACCTGTCTGCCGCCCTGGAGGTGGGCATAGAAGCGGTCAAGCTGCTTATCCAGGCCGACCGGGCATAACAGAGGAGGAACACAACAGCGCACACCAAACCTTTGGTGTGCGCTGTTTGCATGTCTGAAAGGCCATGCGCCACCGGCACAGAAATCCCGTTGCCGGACAATTTTGGTTTTGTGGATGTTGTACATTGACAACTGTTAGCAAAGAAACTAAAATTAATTCAGTACAGATAAAGGAGATGACGGGATGCGGCAGGAACGCCACGTGGGCTATGAGATCAAGGCCCTGTCCAATCTGCTGCGGCGCAAAGTATTGGAATCCACCTGTGCCACAGAAGAAGGGGACGATTTTACCGAAATGCAGGTGAAGGTCCTGGGTTTTCTGGCCCACAACCGGGATCAGGAGATCTGTCAGAAGGACATTGAGGAGGCCTTTTATATCCGGCGCTCTACGGCTTCCCGGCTGCTGAAGCGGCTGGAGGCTCAGGGCTTTGTGGTCCGGCAGGCGGTGGAGCGAGACGCCCGGCTCAAACGGGTGACCACCACCCCCAAGGCGGATGCACTCTGCCAGCAGGTGATGGAACGGATCAAAAGTGTGGAGCAGACGCTGACCAAGGGGATTTCCCAGGAGGAACTTCAGCAGTTTCTGGCCACGGTAGAAAAACTCAAGCAAAATCTGACATAAGCCATCCGGCGGACGGCTGATCCTGTATGGCATGGCGCAGCCTCTTCTCCTGCGCATTTATCCAAAGGAGGAAACCCTATGAAGAAACAACGCGGCCTGACCAGCTGCATCAAGGAATTCAAGCGGGATACCATTCTGACTCCCATCTTCGTCATTGGGGAGGTGGCATTTGATGTGCTGATTCCCATGATGACCGGTAAGCTGCTGGATGAGGGCGTGAAGGCAGGCAACATGGGCCTGATTTTCCAGTACGGTATCCTGATTGTGGCCATGGCCCTGATGGCTCTGCTGCTGGGGGCCACTTCCGGCCGGTTTGCCGCCCGGGCAGCCACCGGTTTTTCCCGCAATCTGCGGCGGGATATGTATGAGAACGTACAGAAATTTTCCTTTGCCAACATTGACAAATTTTCCACCGGCGGTATCATCACCCGCCTGACCACCGACGTGACCAACGTGCAGATGGCCTTTATGATGATTATCCGCATTGCGGTGCGCTGTCCCATCATGCTCATCTGCGCCTGGATTCTCACCTTTACCATCAATCCGAAGATGGCGCTGATCTTCCTGGTGGTGGTTCCCATTCTGGCCATCGGCATTCTGGCCATTATGAAAATGGCCCATCCCTTGTTCGAGCGGGTCTTCAAAAAATATGACTGGCTGAACAATGTGGTGCAGGAAAACCTGCTGGGCATCCGGGTGGTCAAGTCCTTTGTGCGGGAGGAGCACGAGAAGGAGAAGTTCGGCAAGGTGTCCCAGGAGATCTATATGGACTTTACCAGGGCGGAAAAAATTGTGGCCTTCAATATGCCCCTGATGCAGCTGTGTGTGTACACCTGTATGCTGACGGTGTCCTGGATTGGCGCCAATCTGGTGGTAGGGGGGGATCTGACCCCCGGTCAGCTCACCAGTATGTTCAGCTATATCATGATGATTCTCATGAGTCTCATGATGCTGTCCATGGTGCTGGTGATGATCATTCTGGCCCGTGCCTCTGCCGAGCGGATTGTGGAGCTGCTCAACGAGGAGAGCGACCTGCAAAATGGCCCCAACCCCATTGAGGAGGTCAAGGACGGCTCTGTGGTCTTTGAGAATGTCAGCTTCAGCTATGCCAAGGACCCAACCAAAGAGTGCCTGAAGGATGTCAATCTTACCATCCGCTCCGGTGAGACGGTGGGCATCCTGGGCGGCACCGGCACCTCCAAAACCACTCTGGTGCAGCTCATCCCCCGTCTGTACGACGCCACCGAGGGCCGTGTGCTGGTAGGCGGCGTGGACGTACGGGACTACGACATGGAGGCCCTGCGGGAGCAGGTGGCCATGGTGCTCCAGAAGAATGTGCTCTTCTCCGGCTCCATCAAGGATAACCTGCGCTGGGGCAACAAGGAGGCCACCGACGAAGAAATGGTGCGGGTGTGCAAGCTGGCCCAGGCCGATCCTTTCATTCAGGAATTCCCAGACAAGTACGACACCCACATTGAGCAGGGCGGTTCCAACGTATCAGGCGGACAGAAGCAGCGGCTGTGTATTGCCCGTGCGCTGCTGAAAAAGCCAAAAATTCTCATTCTGGATGACTCCACCTCTGCTGTAGACACCAAGACTGACGCATTGATCCGCAAGGCCTTCCGGGAGGAGATTCCCGAGACCACCAAGTTTATCATTGCCCAGCGGATTTCCTCCATTGAGGATGCCGACAAGATTCTGGTGATGGAGGGCGGAAAGATCGCCGCCATGGGTACCCATGAGGAGCTGCTCCAGAGCTGCGAGATTTACCGTGAAATCTATGAATCTCAGACCAAGGGAGGTGGCGAGGATGAATAAGCATGGAAACCAGGCGCCTGTCAAGCGCTCCCACACCGTCCGCCGGCTGATGAGCTATGTAGGGCGGGGATATGGCATCCGCTTTGTGGTTGTGCTGCTGTGTATCTTGGTCAGCGCTATCGCCTCTGTGTCAGGCTCCCTCTTTCTGGGCTCTCTGATTGATGACTATATCCTGCCACTGATGGCGGTAAGCAACCCGGTCTTTGACGGTCTGCTCCAGGCCCTGACCATGATGGCTTGTCTCTATCTGGTAGGTACCCTGTGCGCCCTGGCCTATAACCGGCTGATGGTATCCATCTCCCAGGGGGTACAGAAGAAAATCAGAGATGACCTGTTCAGCCACATGCAGGAGCTGCCCATCAAGTATTTTGATACCCACGCCCACGGCGACGTGATGAGCGTATACACCAACGACGTGGACACCCTCCGGCAGATGTTCTCTCAGAGCATTCCCCAGGTCATCAACTCTCTGATGATGATTATTGTGGCCTTTATCGGCATGATTACCACCGACCTGCTGCTGACCGGTGTGGTCATTGTGTGCATCATCGGTATGCTCACCATCACCCGTGTCCTGGCGGGCCGCAGCGGCCGCTATTTTGTGCGCCAGCAGGTCAAGCTGGGCGACCTGAACGGCTATATTGAAGAGATGATCAACGGCCAGAAGGTGGTCAAGGTATTCTGCCATGAGCAGGAGGCCCAGGAGGGCTTTGACCGGGTGAACGATGCCCTCTTTGAAAGTGCGGACAAGGCCAACAAGTACGCCAATATCCTGATGCCCATTCTCATCAACATCGGCAACATCCAGTATGTGATTGTGGCTGTGGCAGGGGGCGCTCTGGCCCTCAGCGGGGTAGGCCCCGGCATTACCTTGGGTACCATTGCCGCATTCCTCCAGCTGTCCAAGAGTCTGTCCAACCCCATCAGCCAGATTTCCCAGCAGCTTAACTCGGTGGTCATGGCCCTGGCAGGCGCCCAGCGGATTTTTGACCTGATGGATGAGCCGGTGGAAGAGGACCATGGCAAGGTGACGCTGGTGAATGCCTCCTACAACAAGGACGGCGTCCTGGAGGAGAGCAGCCATCGCACCAACATCTGGGCCTGGAAGGTGCCTCAGGAGGACGGCAGCTTTGCCTATACCAAGCTGGCAGGAGATGTGCGCTTCTTTGATGTGGACTTTGCCTATGAGGAGGGCAAGACCATCCTGCACGATATCTCTCTCTTTGCCAAGCCGGGCCAGAAGCTGGCCTTTGTGGGGGCCACCGGCGCAGGCAAGACCACCATTACCAACCTGATCAACCGGTTCTATGACATTGCCGACGGTAAAATTCAGTACGACGGCATTTCCATCAACGACATCCACAAACCCGACCTGCGGCGTTCCCTGGGCATTGTGCTTCAGGAGACCAATCTGTTTACCGGCACTGTTCGGGAGAATATCCGCTACGGCAATCTGGACGCCACCGACGAAGAGGTGGAGGCCGCCGCTGTTCTGGCCAACGCAGACGACTTTATCCGCCGTCTGCCCCAGGGGTATGACACCATGCTCACCGGCAACGGGGCCAACCTGTCCCAGGGCCAGCGGCAGCTCCTGGCCATTGCCCGGGCAGCGGTAGCCGATCCCCCGGTGATGATCCTGGATGAGGCCACCTCTTCCATCGACACCCGCACCGAGGCCATTGTCCAGCGGGGTATGGACGCCCTGATGAGCGGGCGCACCGTATTTGTGATTGCCCACCGGCTTTCCACCGTCCGCAACTCCGACGCCATCATGGTGCTGGATCACGGACGTATCGTGGAGCGGGGCAGCCATGAGGACCTGATCTCCCAG
>CALWOK010000182.1 GCA_944383125.1 uncultured Flavonifractor sp. | reverse complement strand
GACCTACCCCATCATCTCCCTGGAGGACGGCATGGCCGAGACCGACTGGGAAGGCTGGGCTATGCTGACCAAGGCCATCGGCGACAAGGTGCAGCTGGTGGGCGACGACCTGTTCGTCACCAACGTTGCCCGTCTGTCCACCGACATTGAGAAGAAGGTGGCCAACTCCATCCTCATCAAGGTCAACCAGATCGGCACCCTGACCGAGACTCTGGACGCCATCCAGATGGCCAACCGGGCCGGCTACACCGCCATCGTGTCCCACCGTTCCGGCGAGACCGAGGACGCCACCATTGCCGACATCGCTGTGGCTCTGAACGCCGGCCAGATCAAGACCGGTGCTCCCAGCCGTACCGACCGTGTGGCCAAGTACAATCAGCTGCTCCGCATCGAGGAGGAGCTGGGCGATGTGGCTCAGTACCTGGGCAAGGACGCCTTCTTCAACCTGAAGTAATTGAAGAAACCGCAAGGGGCCGCTGCCATGGGCAGCGGCCCCTCTTTTCCATGCCGCCCAGCTCCTCCTGGGGGCCCCATCACAGATGGGGTAGCGCTTTGCGCTGTACAAGCGTTTTGGGCTTGCCCAAAACCTTGGCGCAGGCGGAATTCATTTCCGCCGAGCAAGGGAAATCAATCAGGGTTCCCACAGAAAGCCTGGGCTTTCTGTGGGAACCCTGATTGATTATGAACCAAAACCCAGACGGTCAGTGCTTCACTGACTGTCTGGGTTTTTGGTGTCTTTATTTCAGTTCGCCCTTTTCATTGTTCATGCGGAGGATGGAATCCTTGACGGAGTCAATCAGCCGGAAAATTTCATTATACACATTGGCAGAATCCTGGGACAACCGCCCCAGCTCCTTGGCCACCACAGCAAATCCCACACCGGCAGCACCGCTGTGGGCAGCCTCCACCGAGGCGTTCAGGGCCAGAATATTCTCCATGGTGGCAATCTTCTGGAGAGAGCCGGTCATCTTCTGAATTTCCTGGATGAGAGACATGGAGCGGGCAATCTCGTCCTCAAAGGTTTTGATACGGGCGGCATTGATCTTTTTGAAGAACTCCAGATTCACCCACAGGTTAATCATATCGCCCATCAGGTCGGCAGCCGCCCGGATCTGTTCCTCGGTGCGCACCGGTACTTTTTTCACGGCCTCCACATAGGCGTCAGGGGAAATACCCAGCTCCTGGGCAATACGGCGGAACTTGTCCAGATCGGGCGGTTCGGGCAGCACCTGGCCGCCCAGCATCGCTCCCAGCTTTTCGCCCCTCACAACAATGTCATTGGAAAAATCAATCAAGCCTGCATGGCAAAAATAGGTGCCGCTATTTTCACTGTCGCACTTCTGGCACCGGCGTCCTCCCTCTTCAGAGGTTCTGGTATAGCGCATACAGAACTCGGTAAAATTACTGGGCTTGGTGAGATATTCCCCCTTGGCGTCTACAGCAATGGCTGCCAGGCCGGTGGCAGTTGAAAACTCATCCTGAATTTCCTGCAGCTTTCCCAAGTCCATAAAATCACTGATATGCACAGCTCTTCCTCCCAACCTTCCATCAAGTATCTCAAAACACGTCCACACAATATCAGAGTAAATTATACCATATTTTCAGAAGATGGCAAGGGCTATGCTCCAGAAAGAATGGACAAAACAGGAAACTTTCTTGTCTTTTATCATCCATTATTATACTTTTTTCCCTTGTACGGGGAATCTTATCCCAGACGGATTTCCCGTGTGGCACAGGCGTTCAGGGCCATGTCCCCCCGGGTGCCTGCCAGATATTCATAATAGCCCTGACAGCCGATCATGGCTCCATTGTCGCCGCACAGGGACAGGGGGGGCAAATAGAGCTTGTCCCCCGACTGACGGCAGGCCTGTTCCAGGTCCGCCCGGATGCGGGAGTTGGCTGCCACCCCTCCGGCCACCGCAATCTTGCCGTAGCCGCACCGCTTTGCCGCCTCCATGGTACGGGGTACCAGGGTGTCGCTGACCGCCGCCCCAAAGGAGGCCGCCAGGCCGGGCAGGTCCAGCTCCTCTCCCTTTTGTCTGGCATTGTGGACCAAATTGACCACGGCGGTTTTCAGCCCGGAAAAGGACATATCCAAGGGGGCATCCGCCACATGCGCCCGGGGCAGCTCATACCGCCTGTCGTCTCCCCCCTGGGCCAGCCTGTCCATAGGCGCTCCGCCGGGATAGCCGATGCCCAGCACCCGGGCGGCCTTGTCAAAGCACTCCCCTGCCGCATCGTCCCGGGTGGCCCCCAGAATGTCCATATCAGTGTATCCCCGTACATCTACAATCATGGTGTTGCCCCCGGAAACGCACAGACAGACAAAGGGCGGCTCCAGGTCGGGGTGGGCAATGTAGTTGGCAGCAATGTGGCCCCGGACGTGGTGGACCGGGATGATGGGTACACCCAGGCCAAAGGCCGCCGCCTTGGCAAAGTTGACCCCCACCAGCAAGGCCCCGATCAGGCCGGGGGCATAGGTAACTGCCACTGCGTCAATGTCCCCTCTTGTCACCCCTGCCTGCTCCAGGGCCTGTTCTGCCAGACCGGAAATGGCCTCAATATGCTTGCGGGAGGCAATCTCCGGCACCACTCCGCCATAAATGGCGTGCATATCCGCCTGGGAAGCAATGGCGTCCGACAGAATGGTGCGTCCGTCTTTGACCACTGCTACCGCTGTCTCGTCACAGGAGGATTCTACCGCTAAAATAATCATTCTGTTCCCTTCTCTTCCTGCCCAAATGTAATGGTCATCAGCAGGGCATCCTCGTGTTCCTCCCGATAGTAATTCTTCCGGCGGCCCACGATCTGAAAGCCCAGCTTTTCATACAGCCTGATGGCGGGGGTATTGCTCTCCCGCACCTCCAGGGTGAGGAAGGCCAGATGGGCCTGGCCCAGCCGCAGATAAGCCTTCAAAATTTCCTCCGCCACTCCCTGGCGGCGGAAAGCGGGGGCCACCGCAATTTTCTCCAAAGTACCCTCGTCCAGGATGGCCCGTACCTCGCCGTAGCCCAGGACGGTGCCGTCCTCCCCCTCGGCCACCACCAGGGAGATCATATCGTTATATAACTCCTGCTCCAGCAGGTCAACCGACCAGGGGTGGGAAAAGCAGGCCCGCTCGATTTCCCCCACCTGGGCCAGGTGGGACTGATCCATGGGGACCAATTTATAATGCACAGTATCCGCTCCTTAACACGCCAAATTACAGATCCATTCAACCAACACAAACAGCAGCATTCCGGCACCCAGCAAAAGAAACAGCACACCTGACAGCCGTGTGATCGTGATATACCAGTCTGATGGCTCTCCCCCTATGGTGTCCAGAAAATGCTCCAATTTCCAGCAGAGTTCCGGCTTTGCCAGGAGAAAAATGCCCAGTGCGATACAGATCAATGCCAGCAGACACACCAGCAAATATTCCATACCCTCTCTCCTTTCTCCATCCGTACAGGTGACGCAGCCTTGTCAGTGCCTTCTTTCAGCCCTTGGCCTCCGCCCAGCTTTTGCCCACATGGGCGTCTGCGGTGAGGGGCAGGGACAGCTCCACAGCGTGTTCCATCTCATAGGCCAGCAGTTCCCGCACACGCTCCGCCTCTTCCTCAGGGCATTCCACAATCAATTCGTCGTGAACCTGTAAAATCAGCCTGGCCTCCAGTCCCTCCGCCGCCAGCCGGTTGCGCACCTTCAGCATGGCCACCTTGATGATATCGGCGGCAGCACCCTGGATGGGCATATTGAGGGCCACCCGCTCCCCGAAGGAGCGCAGGTTGAAGTTGGAGGACTTCAGCTCCGGCAGCCACCGGCGGCGGCCCATCAGGGTGGACACATAGCCGTCGGCCTTGGCCTGTTCCACTACTTTGGCCATATAAGCGTGGACACCGGCGTATTTCTCAAAATACTTGTCCATATACTCTTTTGCCTCCCACCGGGCCACCCCGATGTCCTGGGCCAGAGAGAAGTCGGAAATGCCGTAAACAATGCCGAAGTTGACCGCTTTTGCCCTCCGGCGCATCTCGTGGGTCACGTCCTCGGGAGCCACCCCGAACACCTGGGAGGCGGTGACGGTGTGGATGTCCTCCCCGCTCTGAAAGGCGGCAATCATATGCTCATCCCCGGCGATATGGGCCAGCAGCCGCAGCTCAATCTGGGAGTAGTCGGCGTCCACCAGCACCTTTCCCTGGGGGGCCACAAACATCTTGCGCAGCTCGGCCCCCAGTTCGGTACGGACGGGGATATTCTGCAGATTCGGCTCGGTGGAGGAAAGCCGCCCGGTGGCGGTGACGGTGTTCTGGAAAGAGGTATGAATGCGTCCGTCGGGAGCAATGACCTTGGTCAGCCCCTCCACATAGGTGGAATTCAGCTTGGCCAGCTGCCGGTAATCCAGCACCACCTCCACAATGGGGTGCTTGTCCCGCAGCTTTTCCAGTACCTCCGCATTGGTGGAATAGCCTGTCTTGGTCTTTTTTACGGGAGGCAGGCCCAGCTTGTCAAAGAGGATTTTTCCAAACTGCTGGGTGGAGTTGATATTAAACTCCTCCCCTGCCAGCTCATAAATACGGGCTTCGTCGGCCTTGATCCGCTCCTCCAGCATCTCCCCAAAGGCAGATAACGCTCCCCGGTCCACCAGTACCCCGGCCTGCTCCATTTCAGCCAGCACAGCGCACAGGGGCAGCTCCACCTCCCGGTACAGCTTGTCCATACCCAGCTCACTCAGCCGGGGTTCCATGGCCTCTTTCAGCGCCCCGATAAGGGCGCAGTGGGACAAAAAGGCCCCCAGCACCGCCCCCTCATCTTCCAGGGGAGAAAAGGCGTCAGGCGCCAGATAGGTATCTTTTGCCTTGGGATATTCATGCTTGAACCAGGCCATACCCAGCTTTTCCAGCTCATAGCTGCCGTCGGTGGGGGCCAGGAGATAGGCCGCCAGGGCGGTATCAAACACAAACCCCTCCCCCCGGATGCCCTCGGCCAGCAGCCGGGACTGGAGGGTTTTGACATCGTGGGTATTTTTGCGGATATCAGCGGCAAACAGAGCCTTCAAAATATCGTTGTACCCCTCCAGCCGGTCAGCCCGGAGAATGGCGGCGTGGCTGTCATACGCACTTTCCCAGTGCTCCACCGCCACCACGTCCAGGGTGGGCAGGGCCAGCACCTCCACGCTGTCCTGCTGCCGCCAGAGGGCCAGCAGCTCCTCCACTCTGGTCCGGCTGTCCACCACCTCGCTGGTGCAGGTACCGGTAAATTGCTCTTCCTGGGGTACCTCTCCCTGGGGGGCTTTCAGGCCCATCTTGTCAATAAGCTTGTTGAACTCCAGTTTCAGAAAGAGTTCATACAAAGCGGGGCTATTAGGCTCCTGCCGCAGATTGGCCTCCGGGTTAAAGTCAATGGGGGCGTCGGTGTGGATGAGGGCCAGATCATAGGACATTTGGGCCTGCTCCGCCCCCTCCCTGAGCTTTTTCAGCACAGCGGGCTTGGCCTCCACCCCGTCCAGGTTGTCATAGATGGCCTTGACGCTGTGGTAGCGCTGGATGAGATCCATGGCGGTCTTTTCCCCAATGCCCTTGACGCCGGGGATATTGTCGCTGGTATCTCCCATAAGGGCTTTCAAATCCACCATGTGGATGGGATCAAAGCCGTAAACCGCCCGAAAAGTCTCCGGGGTCATCTCCTTGGTGGTGGTCTGGCCCATGCGGGTGGACACCAGCTTGACCCGGGTGGTGTCGGTCACCAGCTGGAGAGAGTCCTTGTCTCCGGTGACAATGACGGTATCCCAACCGGCGGCGGTATCCTTGACCGAAATGGTGCCGATCAGGTCGTCGGCCTCCCAGCCGTCCAGCTCATACCGGGGAATGTTCATGGCCTCCAGCACCTCTTTGAGCACCGGCAGCTGGGCAGCCAGCTCTTCCGGCATCCCCTTCCGCTGGGCCTTGTACCCCTCATAGGCCAGATGGCGGAAGGTGGGGGC
>CALWOK010000181.1 GCA_944383125.1 uncultured Flavonifractor sp. | reverse complement strand
GACTCTGACTCTGTATGTGAGGGTTCGAATCCTTCTCCCGCTGCCAAGCAAACACCCTGGAATCACAATGGTTCCAGGGTGTTTCTTTTATGTCTGGGCGGAAAGCCGCCCATGGGAGGATACAACGGCATGGATATGATACGGGGACGGTTTGCACCCAGTCCCAGCGGACGGATGCACCTGGGTAATCTGTTTTCCGGACTGCTGGCCTGGCTGTCGGTGCGCAGCTCCGGTGGTGTGATGGTCCTGCGGGTAGAGGGTCTGGACCCTGACCGCTGCCGCAGGGAATATATCGACCAGCTGGTGGAGGACCTGCACTGGCTGGGGCTGGACTGGGACGAGGGATACGGCATAGGCGGCCCCCACGGCCCATATCTTCAGAGTGAGCGGACAGACCGCTATCAGGCTGCCTTTCAGTCTCTGGAAGCGCAAGGGCTGCTCTATCCCTGTTTCTGCACCCGGGCGGAGCGGATGGCAGCTTCAGCCCCCCACCGCTCCGACGGTCAGGTGGTTTACGGTGGGCGATGCCGTTATCTGACCCGGGAGCAACGGCAGACGCTGTCTCTGCAGCGCCGTCCGGCCTGGCGGCTGATGGCGCCTGATGAGGTCATCAGCCTCCAGGATGGACTCCAGGGACCCTGGGCGGAACATCTGCCGTCACAATGCGGTGACTTTATTGTGCGGCGCTCTGACGGCGTATACGCCTACCAGCTGGCAGTCGTATGCGACGACAGCGCCATGGAGATCAACCAGGTGGTACGGGGCAGAGATCTGCTGGACTCCACCCCCCGGCAGCTCTGTCTTTATCGCCTGCTGGGCGCCACCCCGCCCTCCTTTTTCCATGTACCCCTGCTGCTGGCCCCTGACGGACGCAGGCTGTCCAAACGGGAACGGGATCTGGATATGGGTGCACTGCGGGCCAGGTTCACTCCGGAGGCTCTGGTGGGCCTGCTGGCCTGGTGGGCCGGTCAGCTGGAGCGTCCCCAACCTGTCTCCCCCCGGGAGCTGTCCACCATATTCCGTTGGGACAGAGTACCCTCAGAGGATATTACCGTCTCCCCCGATCTCTTTGTGTAGGCAAAAACAGAGCCGCCGTACCAGGTACAGCGGCTCTTCTTGTCAGGAAAAACTGATCTGACATTCTGTGGGAACAATACACACATAGGTGGTACCCACGCCAAACTGGATGGGTTTTCCATCGGCATCTTGATAAAAGAACTGTCCATCCGGCATCCGCTTGCTCCAGGTCAGCTCTGTGATCTGACCGCCGCAGGCAAAATAGCCCGTTCCACTGCCGGACAGATCCACCGTAATATGCCCCAGCGCATCCCCGGTATTCCGGCAGGCGGTTTTGAGAATCACAACATTTGTCACCTCTACCTGCTTTCCGGTATTGCCATCCACATAGGCCGCCCCGTATTCCTCCACCCCATAGCGCCCGGTATTCTCCTGGTAGACAAAGCGTCCCGTTTTATAAGTAGAAACAGGCACCGTAATCTGATTCGCACTCTGGCCGTTGGCAGGTGTGCCGTCCGGCACAAAGTCCATTTGATAGGTGTAGCCCTCCCGGTGATCCAGACGGATGTTATAAGTGGGCAAACGCTGTTGGATGGACTGTCCGGTGGTGACGACTGTATGCTCCAGGCTGTAACTCTGTTTCCGCACCGGGTCCCGCCACATCAGATTGCTGTTTTCCGAACTGCCCAGATAAGGACCACGCACTGCATCCAGTGCCGTCACACCCCATTGGCGGATCTTGGCATAGGCATCCTCACTGCCGCCGGCATGGAGAAAAATCGCATCGTGTCCCAGGGCCAGTTCCAGGTAATAGGGGCGGGCAGAACGAATGGAACCAATGGTTCCTACGCCATCCAGGGACTGAAAGATGCCAAGCATCCGGGTAATGCCCCCTTCTGCCGGTACCTCATAGATAATATCCGCCTGCGATTGTCCCAGCTGCGGCAGTGCCTGTTTCAGGTTGTTGAGCATCACTGCCACCGGCCGGCGGTTGACCCACTCCGCTCCAATGGGAAGCCCGCTGAGGGGACTCACCGGCCCGTTATAAGGGGTTGGTGTCGGTTGGGGCGTAGGTGTTGGCTCCACCGTCTCCACAGCGGGAGGGGTAGGTGAAGGCGTCGGAACCGCCTCCCCGCCGCCGCAGGCAGACAGCAGCAGAGAGAACGCCAGCATTACGGGCAGTAAAGTCTTTTTCATGACAAGTTCCTCCGTTTTCCCAGAATAGCGGACAACTTTCTTTCTATGATACCCCGCCATCCGCCTTCCGTCAAGGAGATTGGACGGTGGAAATTGCACTTGTGATTTTGCGCCACCTCCGATATAATACTACCATTGTCAGGAGGGCGGAGCACTTCCTCACAGACTCCCAGCGGAAAGGAGACCGCCATGTTGCGTCACGGTTTTATCCACGACAAACTGGATATTAAATTCCTGATCCTCTATATTATGGCCCGGGTGGCCTCCCCCATTGATTTTCACGCACTGACCGAGCTTACCATGTGCGACGATGGGGTAGATTATTTTGAATTTGCCGAAGCGGTCAGCGAACTGGTGGAAACCGGACACCTGACTTTGGAAAACGGGCTTTATTCCATCACCGAGAAGGGCCGTACCAACGGAACCGCCTGCGAAAGCAGCTTGCCCTATACCGTCAAGCAAAAATCTGCCGTTCGTCTGGCGCAGGTCAATGGGGTGCTCCGCCGTAATGCCCAGGTCAGGGCCTGTGTGGAAGACCGGCCGGAAGGCGGGTATGGCGTGCGGATGGAGCTGGACGACAACACAGGCAACCTTTTCACCTTGGAACTGTTCTGCGGCAGCCAGGAGCAGGCCGAACGCCTGGCTACCGGCTTTCGCACCCAGCCGGAACGGGTGTACAACGATGTGATCACCGCCCTGCTGGAGGGAGAGAAAGCAGCGAAATTTCCCGAACGTGAAAAATAACGGTTGACAAATCGGCATCCGGTGGCTATAATAATTAAGCAGCCTTTTGAGAGCTGCATTTGCGGATGTGCTGGAACTGGTAGACTGGCTAGCTTGAGGTGCTAGTGGCCCACGGCCGTACGGGTTCGAGTCCCGTCATCCGCACCATATGCGCGAGTGGTGGAATTGGCAGACTCGCTAGATTC
>CALWOK010000180.1 GCA_944383125.1 uncultured Flavonifractor sp. | reverse complement strand
ACCAATTCCAAGCTCTCCGGCAAGGTGGACAGCAAGGCTACCAGAATTGGTGACCATAAGCTGGCGGCAGAGGTTCAGATACTGGACACCTATGAATCCTGTACCCCCATCCGCATCTATGCCAGCCGCCTGGCGGGGATGGAAATCACCCAGAATATGGTTTACTTCTATGCCCTCAATCCCCAGGGGGAGATCAGCCACCTGATTCTGAAGAATGCAACCGGCGATCTCCACCAGTACGGCGTGATTACCCAGGTGATGGAGGTAGATGCCGGGATGCAGGTCAGCTCCTCCTATACCTATGATTACAACGGGATGCAGCAGGTGTTTGGCCCATCCAGTGCCATTTATCATCTGAACAAGGGACCCTGTCAGATCAAAATGCACAGCGACGCCACGGTGGAGCGGCTGTACAACCTGAGCAGCCAGCGGCTGGAAAGCATCAGCGGAGATGGCCAGTTTGCCATTGGCACCAATCAGCGGAAGTATACCCTGGCCCAGAACGTGGTGGTCTACCTTTACCAGGACGATCACTATCAGATCAGCAGTCTGAGCCGGGTATCGGAGGGATATACCCTGACCGGCTGGTACGATAAGGAGGAAGCCCAGGGCGGACGGATTCGGGTCATTATCGCTCAATAAATCAACAAAGCCTCCCGAATTCGGGAGGCTTTGTTGTGTCCAAAAGGGGGACAAATTTCCCTGTACAATGTATAACCGCCTTCCAGCCTGTCCAGAATAAGGCTCGGAGGTGTTGAACGTATGAAAAAGTCCTTTTACCGCCGGATCGGCGACCTGATCGAAGGAAAAGGGTTTTACATTGTCCTGGCGCTGTGCATTGCAGCCATTGGCGTATCAGGGTGGGTGCTCTTTTCCAATCTGCTGCCGGAACAGCCGGAAAGCCCTGTGGGCGGAACGGCCAGCATCACGGTAACGCCCACCCCCAGGCCCACCGCTACCCCTGCCGCCACCGTGATCCCTGAAAAGCCCAAGGTGACGGCTACCCCCCGTCCGGCTTCCACACCGGCAGCCGCTGTGACAACCCCTGCGCCTGCTGTCCAGCCCACCCAGACGCCCCAAAGTGCGCCAACCTCTCTGGCCTGGCCCTTGCAGGGGGAGATACTGACCGGCCACAGCGTAGAAACCCTGGTATATGATATCACCATGGGGGACTGGCGTACCCATACCGGGCTGGATATTGCGGCCAGTGTGGGGGACAAGGTGCATGCTCCCGCTGCCGGTGTGGTGACGGCGGTGACAGAGGATGTCATGCTGGGTACCACTGTGGTCATTGACCACGGCGGAACGGTCAGCAGTATCTGCGCCAACCTGGCAGAGGTACCCACCGTAGCGGTGGGTGACACCGTATCGGTGGGCGATATCATCGGCTCGGTCGGAGAAACCGCCATTGCCGAAAGCGCCCTGCCCTCCCACCTGCATTTCAGCGTCACCCGGGGGGGAGAACCGGTCGATCCCATGGAGCTGCTGCCCCCATCATAACAGACAAATCAATTAGGCCGGAGCAGTCTTGACAGGACTGTCCGGCCTCTTTTTATTTGGATACTGTCGGATCCTTTGGGCGCTGACTGCCAAAATAAAAGGCAATCACCACCGAAAATATGGTAAGAAACTGATCGGCAGCAATCCTGCCGGTCATGGACAGGTGAAGAAAGGCAAGCGTCAGAATGACGGTTACCAAATTCTGCACCTGCATCATACACTCCAGCAGATGCTTCACAGGTGCTCCCCCTTTGGACAGGATGGCAGAGGATTTCTGCTCTGCCATCCATTCTATGCCCGGTTTACCCCTTCAGCAGCTTGTCCAGCTCCTGAAGGGCACTGTCCAGCAGACGGCCGGTGGAGGGATCTGTTACACCTGCAATGACGGTGTCGCACTGATTCATGGGAATCAGGATTTTTTTGGCCCGGGACTGTCCCACGGCTGCCGCCATGGCCGGAGAAATTTCTCCCAGCAGGGCATCGGCAATGACAATGCCCAGAGGACCCAGAATCACATCTGCCTTGCGGCAGGCTACCACCAGGGCATTTTCACCGGTGGCACCCTGGATTGCTCCTCCTTTTAACATGGCAGAGGTGGCCAGGCTGTTGGTGCCTACGGCAAATATCCGCTGCTGGGGATAACGGGTGGTAATGGCCCGCACCAGCTGCTGCCCAATCCGTCCGCCCTGTCCGTCTACAACCAGAAGCTCCATAAATCCTCCTTATGTGCTCGTGTTTTTGTCATCATACCACAGGGATGAAAGGGATACAAGGGTGCAAAACAGGGGCGTGCCTCCCACATTTGGCACGCCCCTGGATGGACAAAAGGATTGGTTGGCGGATCATTGATCCTGTGTCAGAAGAACAGGCCCCACAGAACGAAGCCGCCGCAGGCCACGACACCGGTAAAGATGGTTACAATCACCAGATAGCCCATGATATTGCGGGCGGACAGACCGGCGATTCCCAGTGCGGGCAGAGCCCAGAAGGGCTGGATCATATTGGTCCACTGGTCGCCCCAGGCGATTGCCATAGCAGCCCGGCCATATTCAATGCCCATTTCAGTTGCGGCAGGCATGACAATGGGGGCCTGCACTGCCCACTGGCCGCCGCCGGAGGGAACAAAGAAGTTGATGATGCCGGCAGACAGGAAGGTGAGGACAGGGAAGGTAATCTCGTTGGAGATGCTGACAAAGAAGTCGGCAATGATACCGGCCAGAGAGACCTGGGTTTCCGGATTGGTGGCCACCATCAGGCCCATAATACCGGCATAGAAGGGGAACTGGAGCAGAATACCGGCAGCACCGGAGGCGGCGTCACCAATGGCATCCACATATTTGCGCAGATCGCCGTGCAGCAGAATGCCCAGGAACAGGAAGATCATGTTGACGATGTTCAGGTCCAGGCTGAAGCCCTTGGTCACAAAGTAATACACAATGTACACAAAACCAAGCACCAGAGTGATCAGCCACAGAATACGGCTGTGCTCAATCTTGTCAGCGGGTGTCTCACGCTTGTAAGTACGCTCCTCCTCATCCACCAGCAGAGAGGGGTCTACAGCAATGGTGTGAGCGGCATCGGGATGCATGGCGTAGTTGATAAAGGGCATCAGCACCAGGATGACACCCACCATAAGCAGGTTCATGGGGTGGAAGAGGGTGGCGCTGGTGGGGGCAAAGTAATTGACACCCAGAATCTCTGTGCCGCCTGCGGCGCCGATTTGCAGGGGAATGGAGCCGGACAGACCGGCGTGCCAGATGACAAAGCCGGAGTAGGCAGAGGCGATCAGCAGAGGATAGTCCACATCAGGTACCCGGCGGGCCACAGCCTTGGCCAGCAGAGCGCCGGCGATGAGGCCAAAGCCCCAGTTCAGCCAGCAGCAGATGGTGGACACAAAGGTAGTCACCAGGATGGCAGACTTTTTGTCGTGGGCCAGAGCGGCAATGGCACTCAGGGCCTTCTTACAGACCTTGGCGGAGGCCATGGCAGAGCCAAGCACCAGCACCAGGGCCATCTGCATGGAAAAGGACAGCAGGCTCCAGAAGCCATCGCTGTTGCCCCAGGCGTTTACCAGCTCCATAGGAGTCTGCTGGGTACCGGCCAGGGCGGCGATAAAGACCACAATGGTCAGGATGATGGCGAACAGGAAGGGATCGGGCAGCCAGCGGTTGACCACCCGAACGCATCCGTTCGTAAATTTTTTGAACATGTGAATACCTCCTCAAACATTCTCTCACAACACATATGATCCTCCAAACACAAGCTGCATTATAGTAGTGCTGCTGTGGAATGTCAATAGAAACTGGAGATTTTAGTGTAAATTCACCAATAGAGGAACTTGATCCTAAGACAATAAAAAGTTTCATGAAACTGAAAAATTTTTAGGATATTATATAAAAATAAACAAATACAAGGTAAAAGCCTTTTGCGTCAATTAAAGTTAACTATGTTATGGATCTAAACTTACGGTAAAATTGACAAATAAAACCGGACGGTCAGGTTTCTGAATAAAATACAGATTCCCTAGAGAAAAAATAGGAAAAACACTTGACGAAACTGAAAAATTAGTGTATATTAACAATAACAATTACTATTATTGGAGGATATTACATATGGAACTGAAAGGAACCCGTACCGAACAGAATCTGCTGGCGGCCTTCAGCGGAGAGTCCATGGCCCGGAACAAATACTATTTCTATGCCGAGAAGGCCAGGCAGGAGGGCCGGGAGGATATTGCCGATCTGTTTGAAAAGATGGCCCAGAATGAAGGGGTGCATGGGAAGCTGCTCTATCAGCGCCTGAGAGGGGTGGGCAGCAGCAGTGAAAACCTGCAGGATGCCATCCAGGGCGAATATGGTGAGTGGAGCAGCATGTATCCCTCCTTTGCCCAGATTGCCCGGGAAGAGGGCTTTGAGGAGATTGCCAAGCTGTTTGAGAGCATCAGCAAGATTGAGAAGGACCATGAATTCCGCTTTATGGCGGCGCTGGCCCAGATGGGGACAGGTGCTGCCCCTGCCCAGCCCAAGGCAGAAGCGCCCGCAGCTGCCCCTGCCACCCCCAAGATGGTGACAGTTAATGGTTACCGCTGCATTTTCTGCGGCGCCACCTTTGACCACCGCCCTGATGTGTGTGAGGTGTGCCAGGCCATTGGCTCCTTTGAGCCTACCACCATTCAGAAGCAGGTGGATGGCTAACAGCTGATTCATAAAAAGGGACTGTTGCAAGAGGCAACAGTCCCTTTTTGACGGTGTAACGGGAGAAATCAGAGCAAAATGACCCCGGCATCCTGGCAGGCCCGGATGGTTTGTTCATCCCAGACAGAGGCCTGGACTTCACCAATATGGGCCTTGCCCAGCAGCAGCATACACAGCCGGGACTGGCCGATGCCGCCTCCGATGGTGAGGGGGAGCTTGCCCTCCAGCAGCATCTTGTGGAACGGAAGCTCCCGGCGGCTGTCACAGCCGGCAATGGTGAGCTGGCGGTCCATGGCAGCCGGATCCACCCGGATGCCCATGGAGGACACTTCAAAAGCATGGCCCAGTACCGGATTCCACAGCAGGATATCTCCATTCAGGGTCCAGTCGTCATAGTCGGGAGCCCGGCCGTCGTGGGGTTTGCCTGACTTCAGGGCGCCGCCAATGCCCATCAGGAAGGTGGTGGGATGCTCCTTTACCCAGGCATCTTCCCGCTCCTTGGGGGACAGGTCGGGCCAGAGATCTTCCAGCTCCTGGGTGGTGACAAAGGAAACCTGGGTGTCCACAGGGGGCAGGGCGGTAAGCTGGGGGAAGACCGAACGCAGGGTGGTCTGGGTTTCCGCAATGGCCTTTACAATGGTAGAAACCGTGTCTTTCAGATAGTCTGCCGTCCGGTCCCGGGGGGCGATTACCTTTTCCCAGTCCCACTGGTCCACATAGACCGAGTGGAGATTGTCCAGTTCCTCATCCCGCCGGATGGCGTTCATATCGGTATACAGGCCCTCACCCACCGAAAACTGATAGCGGTACAGGGCCATGCGCTTCCACTTGGCAAGAGAGTGTACCACCTGGGCATCCCGTCCGGCAGCGGGGATGTCAAAGGAAACCGGACGCTCCACGCCGTTGAGATCGTCGTTCAGACCGGTGGAGGCCTCCACAAACAGGGGGGCAGAAACCCGGCGTAGGTGGAGCGCACCCCCCAGCGTATCCTCAAACAGCCGTTTTAGCAGACCAATGGCCTTCTGGGTATCGTACAGATTGAGACAAGGGGCGTACCCCTGGGGAATTACCGTCTGCAGCATGGGAAACAACTCCTTTTTGATGATGTTGCAATGTATCACATTATACAGGAAAAGAATCCGGTGTACAAGACTTTCCTGGATGGGCAAGCCATAGCATTTGACGGATTTGCAGTACGAAGCAGAGCACGCGCACCATCCGCTCGGCCATCATGGCCCGGTTGACCTGCTCCGGATGCTACACTCCGACATAACAGCCAGAAATTGTTCCGGTATCAGCGGGATAATCCGTTTTTTCTGGGCTTGTTTGAAAGACAACGGGGATATCCTCTCTTATTCAGAATCGGACTCAGGCCAGTATACTACCGGGACCGGCTCAGCCGCAACCGGTAAAACACACAGAACGAAAGAGAGATGGGCCTTGCCTTTTTGTGCGGTTGGAGGTATAATTTCCCGTGACATTTGCTTTATCGCTTTGCTGTAAGGAGGACGCCATGGAAAAAATTCAGATGACCACCCCGCTGGTGGAAATGGACGGAGATGAAATGACCCGGGTGCTGTGGCAGCAGATCAAGGATGAGCTGCTGCTTCCCTTTGTGGACCTGAAAACCGAATATTATGATTTGGGTCTGCCCTATCGGGAAGAGACAGAGGATCAGGTAACCATTGACTCTGCCGAGGCTACCAAGAAATACGGCGTAGCCGTAAAGTGCGCCACCATCACCCCCAACGCCCAGCGGGTGGAGGAGTACAAGCTGTCCCAGATGTGGAAATCTCCCAACGGCACCATCCGGGCCATTCTGGACGGTACGGTATTCCGGGCGCCCATTATGGTAAAAGGCATCTCTCCTGTGGTGAAAACCTGGAAGCAGCCCATTACCATTGCCCGTCATGCCTATGGCGATGTATATAAGTCTACCGAGTACCGGGTGCCTGGCCCTGGAAAGGCCGAGCTGGTGTTCACGGATGAGAGCGGAAAGGAACAATTCCGCCAGACCATCTATGACTTTGAGTGCGGCGGTGTGCTCCAGGGACAGTACAATAAGGACAGCTCCATCGCTTCCTTTGCCCGCTCCTGCTTCCAGTATGCCATTGATACCAAACAGGATCTGTGGTTTGCCACCAAGGACACCATCTCCAAGCAGTATGACCACACCTTTAAGGATCTGTTCCAGGAGATTTTTGATGCCGAGTACAAGGAACAGTTTGACAAGCTGGGCATTGAGTATTTCTATACCCTCATTGATGACGCTGTGGCCCGTGTGGTGCGCTCTCAGGGCGGCTTTATCTGGGCCTGTAAAAACTATGACGGCGACGTCATGAGCGATATGGTGTCCACCGCCTTTGGCTCTTTGGCTATGATGACCTCTGTGCTGGTATCCCCCGACGGCAAGTATGAGTATGAGGCTGCCCACGGCACCGTTACCCGCCACTATTATAAATATTTGAAGGGGGAGGAGACTTCCACCAACCCGGTGGCCACCCTCTTTGCCTGGAGCGGCGCTTTGCGCAAGCGGGGCGCGCTGGACGGCAACCAGGATTTGATGGCCTTTGCCGACAAGCTGGAGGGAGCCACCATTGCCACCATTGAGTCCGGCGTCATGACCAAGGATCTGGTGGGCCTGTGGGAGGGAGAGACGCCTGCCCGGGGTGTCAGCTCTCTGGAGTTCCTCAAGGCCATCCGCACCCGGCTGGAGGCCTGAGAAAGCGCCATTTTCCGCCAATGGCTTGAGTAAGTGCAAAAATGGTGGTATAATACAAACCATCAGCGGCGACCAGACGGATGAGGCTGTCTGGTCGCTTTGTTATCCTGGCAAAAGGGGGAGGATGCCTATGAAAAAAACGCTTTTCACCGCAGCTGTTGCAACCACAGCGCTGTATACTCTGCTGCCTGGAGCATCGGCTGCCGGCAGCTATGACCAGCAGGCCAGAAGTGCGGCAGAATACCTCTATTGCTCCAGTCTGCTGGAGGGCTCCGGTACCCTGCCGGACGGCACGCCGGATTTTGACCTGCAGAAAACCACCACCCGGGGAGAGGCGGTTATTATGGTGCTCCGCCTCAGCGGGCAGGAGGCCCAGGCCAAACAGGCTGCCGGTACGCATCCCTTTACCGACGTTGCAAGCTGGGCAGATTCCTACGTCAGCTATGCCTATGCCCATGGGATCAGCCAGGGAGTGAGCGGCAGCTCCTTCGGCTTTTCTCAGGCAGTGACCCAGGAGGAATATCTTACCATGCTGCTGCGGGCCATGGGATATACCGAAGTGGACTGGCAAAACCCCTACCCTGTTGCCGCCCAGCTGGGCTTGATCGAGGGAGATGACTATTACCGCAACACCACCTTCCGGCGGGGAGAAATGTGTATCCTGTCCAACAGTATCCTGGACGCTGCCAAAAAGGGGGCAGAGCGCACGCTTTATCAGTATCTGGATCAAAACGGCCTGTTGACCTGGCGGTATTTGCCCCAGCCAGAGCAGAGTGGCCTGCCCGGACCCAGGATGACCGTGCGGAATCAGATTACGGTCAATGAACCGGACGAACTTGGGGAAAAGCTCTCCGCTATGGTGATGGCCCACCACAGCCAGGTGGTGGTATATACCCCCCTGTGGGAAGAGCAGGCCTGCGCCAAAACGCTCCAAAGCAGCCAGACCAGGCTTCAGAATGCCGAGGTGGACTATATTGACGTGACCTGGTATCCTGGTCAGGGATATCTGGTGGCAGATATCTCCTATCAGGACCAGGCCAGGGTGATGGCCTATGCAGCCGGTGTTTCCGATACATTGTCAGAGGAAGACCAGCGGCTGTATCAGCAGGCGATGCAGCTTCATGACGAGCTGGTGGACAACTCCATGACAGCCTACCAACAGGTCGTGGCATTCCACGACTACCTGTGTCAGAATGTCACCTATCAACCGGGGGATTGGAAGCTAAAGACGGCCTCCCATGCCCTGATGGATCACACCGCCAACAGCCAGGGCTATGCCAGTGCCATGGATCTGCTGTGCTTCTTCAGCGGCATTGACTGCCGGTCCATTACAGGCCAGGCCAAGGGAGAAGATCACACCTGGTCCAAGGTGCAGGTAGAGGGGATGTGGTACAATGTGGATACGGCGCTGGATGACCGGCCCAACAGCGTGTCCTATGACTACTTCCTGTGCTCTGACAGTGTGATGGTGCGGGATCATGTCTGGGAACGGTATGCTCACTGGCCCTCCAGTCAGCAAGAATATAAAAGCTGAACCACCAGGGCGTATTGCAGCTGCAATACGCCCTGGTGGTTTTTGTGTGTTCTCATACAGACAGCTGATAGCAGCCGTCTCCGGTTATGGTAAAGGGGTGCTGGAAAAAGGCGGTACAGGCCTGAGAGAGGTAGGCCGGGTCCCGGCTGCCGGCGGTTTCCACAGCAGCGTGCATGGCCAGCTGGGCCATACCGATATCTACCATGGGGATGCTTACGGCATGGCTCAGCAGGTTGCCCAGGGTAGAACCGCCTGCCTCGTCAGCCCGGTTGGCAAAGACCTGTACCGGTACCCCGGCCTCCTGGCAGATGGCCCGGAACAGGCCGGCGGTCAGGCCGGTGGTGGTGTACTTCTGATTGGCGGACAGCTTGACCACAACTCCCCCATTGGGATAGACCTTGTTGGCAGGGTCGGCCTTCTCGGTAAAATTGGGGTGGACGGCATGGCCATTGTCGGCGCTGAGGAGCATGCTGCCTGCCAGAGCCTGCCGCTCGGCCTGCCGGTCCATGCCCAGAGCATAGGAAATCCGGGCCAGCACATCGGGCAGGAAGGAGCTGAGAGCCCCCTGCCGGGTTCCGCTGCCCACCTCTTCGTTGTCGAAAAGACAGTAAATCTGCCCGGTATGGGGACAGGGATGGGCATTTAAAAAACCCTCCAGGGTGGCATAGGCACAGGCCAGGTCATCAATGCGGGGGGCCTGGAAAAACTCTCCGGCTGCGCCGATGACCACCGGCTTTTGACGGGGAATGAGCACCAGATCGGTGGACAGAATGTCCTCTTCTGCTGCTTCTGCGGACTGAGCCACCAGAGCAGTCAGGGAAGGGGCGCCTGCCAAAGCGTACAGGGGCTGCATATCCTTTTGCAAATTATACTCATGCCCCTTGTTGATATCCCGCTGCTGATGAATGGCCAGGCTGGGGATGGTGAGCAGATCCTGATCCAGATGGACCAGCCTGCTCTCCACACCGGACGGACTGCGGACAATGATACGTCCGGCTACCGTTAACGGACGATCCATCCAGGAAGAGCAGATCATGCCGCCATATCCTTCGGTAGACAGGCGGAGATAGGCCTTGTCTCCCTCCAGCATATCTTTTTTGATATAAAACGTGGGAAAATCGCTGTGAGCGGCCGTCATCCGCCATCCTGTGACAGTGTGCTCCGGCAGACGGAAGGCAATCAGACTGCTCTGATTGCGTGTGGTGTAGTATCCCTGTCCCCATTGCAGGTTCCAGGTTTCACACTCCTCCAGGCGGGTAAAACCGGCCCGATCCAGCAGGGCGGCGGCACGGGCTACGGCGTGATAAGGGCTGGGACTGTGTGCAATAAAGTCCATCAAATGGTTCAGCGTATTCATAGGCAATATCCTCCTGAGGAACGGCAGAGATGATTTGTCTGTTCCATTATAAAACCTGCCTGCCGCCGGTGCAATGGCAGAAAGAAAAATGGCAGAAAGAAAACAGGTTCTGCTGCGCTGTACACAGCAGAACCTGTTTGTCAGCTCCAAAGCGGAACTTACTTGTGGTCCACGGAATACATATGAGCGATGAGGTCCAGCACCTTGTTGGAGTAACCCCACTCGTTGTCGTACCAGGACACAACCTTCACGAAGGTGTCGGTCAGAGCGATACCAGCGCCGGCGTCGAAGATGGAGGTGCGGGCGTCGCCCAGGAAGTCGGAGGAGACAACGGCGTCCTCGGTATAGCCCAGGATGCCCTTCAGCTCGCCCTCGGCGGCCTTCTTCATGGCGGCGCAGATCTCGTCGTACTTGGCGGGCTTGGCCAGATTGACGGTCAGGTCAACCACGGACACGTCCAGGGTGGGAACACGCATGGACATACCGGTCAGCTTGCCGTTCAGCTCGGGGATGACCTTGCCCACAGCCTTGGCGGCGCCGGTGGAGGAGGGGATGATGTTGCCGGCAGCAGCGCGGCCACCAC
>CALWOK010000179.1 GCA_944383125.1 uncultured Flavonifractor sp. | reverse complement strand
GTTGTATCCTCCCATGGGCGGCTTTCCGCCCAGACATAAAAGAAACACCCTGGAACCATTGTGATTCCAGGGTGTTTGCTTGGCAGCGGGAGAAGGATTCGAACCCTCACATACAGAGTCAGAGTCTGCTGTGCTACCCTTACACAATCCCGCTATTTCGTTTTGCACTCGTCGAACGCAGGTGTTATTATAGCAGACCTGAGAGAAAAGTCAATAGGAAATTTGAAAAAATCAAAAAAATTTGTGGGCCGGTATTCCGGCCCACAAATGGGGTCAATGGCAGTTGGGGTTGCCGCCCTTATCCTGGGGCTGCTCCTGCTTCTTATTCTGGGGCTGCTTACAGTCCTGAGGAGCAGGATTCTGGCTTCTGGACTTCTTCTGGTCGTTGTACTGGTTTTGCATCTCGCTCACCTCGCTTTCACCGTACCTAGTTTGTCCGTAATTCGTCGGTCTATGCAAAAACTTTCTCTTTCCGGGGGATACCCAGGTTAACCGTAATATGGTATAATCGTTCAGAAAAACCGCCGGACCGGCGGGTGAGTTCACAGCAATAAAGGAGGTCTGCCATTGTGAAATGTCCCTATTGTGCCCACCCGGAGAGTAAAGTGGTGGACTCCCGGCCGTCGGATGAAGGATCCAGTATCCGCCGCCGCCGGGAATGTCTGGCCTGCCACAAGCGTTTTACCACCTACGAAACCATGGAAAGCCTGCCCTTGATGGTCATCAAGAAGGACGGCAGCCGTCAGACCTTTGACAAGACCAAACTGCTCAACGGGATGATCCGGGCCTGCGAAAAACGGCCTGTAGCCTTCAGTACCTTGGAGGAGATCTCCAACGAAATTGAGCAGGTTCTGCAAAACGAAATGGACCGGGAAATTCTCTCCACCCGTATTGGTGAATTGGTGATGGAGCGGCTGAAAACAGTGGATGAGGTAGCCTACGTCCGGTTTGCTTCGGTCTATCGCCAGTTCAAGGATATCAGTACCTTTATGGAGGAACTGAACAAGCTGCTGGCGGAAAAATAAGGTGCAGATCTATAGGATATTTTTTAAATTAAGCTGCTCTGCTTCGCTGAGCAGATGCAGCTGGGAGATCAGTCTGGCATTGGCAGCGGCATATTCTCCGTATTCCCGGCTGTTCAGCAGGGCAAGCACCTCCTGAAACCCGGCGTGAATCTGGTCGGTATCAGCGTGCCGGAGGAGTACATGAAGACGGATATCCTGCCGGTTCCAGGTGTCCAGGGCAGACTGGGTGAGCTGGCGGGCCTGTTCCCACTGTTCCTGCTGCACCAGAGTTTCCGCCTCCTCCAGCTGCCCGGTCAGATGGTTGGTAAAATGCTGGAGGCTGTGCGTGTGACAGATGGTCAGCAGCAGAAGAAGGGCCAGCAGCCCCAGGGCAATCCACAGCCGTTTCACTGCCTTCCCTCCTGTTCCACCAGATAAATCTGATTGCGTTCGTCTACCGTAAGCAGAAATACGTCACGGGCTTCCCGGATGTTCCGCTGATGCAGCTGCTGATACAGCCAGGCTTCATCCAGTCCCCGCAAGTGCAGCGCCCGGGTCATAATACGCCCGTCGTTGATGAGCACTGCGGGAAGGCCGGGCTCTTGTGGATTCATCTTTAAAGTGTGGGCGCTGGGCGGTTGGTGAACGGCGTAGGGGAGGACGGAGAGCTGGCCGTTGGTTTCCAGAATGGCATAGTGTACGGTGGCCAGATCGGTGATTCCGTTCATACGCAGCTCCTCCATCAGTTCATCCAGAGTAAAGCGGTTTTTCTGCATCTCCCGCTTTAAGGGAACTCCATCTTTTACAATGATGCTGGGGCGGCCGCACAGGATGGCCCGGAATTTGATGCTTTTCATGGTCAGTACCGACAGGGCCATGGTCAGGCAGAGCAGGGTCAGAATGGGGAGCAGGCCGGTGAGGAGCGGGATGCCGAAATCCTGCATGGGAACGGCAGCCAGATCGGCAATGAGGAGGGCCAGCACCAGCTCAGACGGCTCCAGTTCTCCGATTTGCCGTTTTCCCATCAGGCGGATTCCGGCAATGATAATCAGATACAAGAGAATGGTGCGAACCATGGCAATGACCATAAAGAGCCCTCCCAGGAAAATTGGTATCCCTATTGTGTGTGCCAAAAAGAAATGTTATTCTATGGATGGAAAAGACCCTCCAAACACTAAATTTTTTCCAGCCAATGTCGATATTAATAATAGGAGATATTGACAAGGAGGGATTTTTATGAACATATCCGCAGTCAATGGGACGGGAACGGTACCCAGTCCTGGCCGGCAGCTTTCCAGAGTAAGAGAACAGGGAACCTATGAGGGAAAATCCCCCCGGAATCAGGATACCTTCACCCATAGCGTTCCGATAGAAGACCACAGTGAACCTTTGACCTACCAACCCCAGAAGCTGACGGCAGAACAGGTGGACAGCCTCAAGCGGCAGGTCAAGGACAGTATGCTGGCCCTGGTGGAGAAGATGCTGGGAACCCAGGCAGAAGTCGCCAAACTGGCAGATGGCTCAGTAGACTTTGACGCACTGGCCAAGCAGCTCGGTATGGGGACCACCCCGGAAACGGCAGCAGCTGCCATCCGTGAGGGCGGCATGTGGGGTGTGGATGCAGTGTCCACCCGCCTGATGGACATGGCGCTTTCCCTCACCCAAGGAAATCCGGAATTGGCAGGGGAAATGCGGGAGGCCATTCAAAAGGGCTTTGAGGCGGTTGGCGGATTGGACAGCCTGCCCCAGGTATGCCAGGATACCTATCAGGAAACCATGAAGCGCCTTGACTATTGGGAGAAGAACGGCTCTATGGAGGGCTATGAGTATACCCCAGGATAAAAGGCCGGCCTGCATGGAACAAGAAAACCCACTATGGAATCCCATTCCATAGTGGGTTTTTGATTCTGGAGCATAGATCACCGGCAGACGGCACACAAATTCAAATAAAAAATAATTATGACAAATTTTATATTTTTTGATAAAAAGGCGTGTTGAACGTGACAAAGCACCTGTATACGTCTGGTTTTTGTCAAAACTTCTGAATTTGCGTCGGACACCCAAAAGGCAGTTGCCGGTGGGGAAAATTTAGAGTACAATCGTAAAAATACCATGGGAAGAAAGGCGTGATACTGGAGATGAAAGCAACCTTGATTCTGGCCAACGGGTCTGTGTTTGAGGGGACCAGCATTGGCTCCTCTGCCGACCGTGTGTGCGAGATGGTGTTCAACACCTCCATGACCGGTTATCAGGAAATTTTGACCGATCCCTCCTATGCAGGCCAGGGCATTGTGATGAGTTATCCTCTCATTGGCAACTATGGCGTGAACCGGGAGGACAATGAATCTGCCCGTCCCTGGGCGGAGGCCTTTGTGGTGCGGCATCTTTCCCGGCGGGGAAGCAATTTCCGCTGTGAGGGAACGCTGGACGCCTATCTGAAACAATATGATATTACCGGAATTGAGGGCGTGGACACCCGGGCGCTCACCAGAATACTCCGCAATCAGGGGACCATGAACGGCATGATTACCTGTGCGGAGCATTTTCATGTGGAGGAATGCCTGGAAAAAATCAAGGCCTACCGGGTGGAGGGTACCGTGGAGCGGGTGACCCGAAAGGAGCCTCAGCTCTATCCCGCCCTGAGTGAACAGCGGTTCCGGGTGGCCTTGATGGACTACGGCGTGAAGGAGAACATGATCCGCTGCCTCCAGAACCGGGGCTGCCAGGTGACGGTTTACCCGGCCCATACTCCGGCGGATACGGTGCTGTCCGGCGGTTTTGACGGAGTGATGCTGTCCAACGGCCCCGGCGATCCCGCCGACAATGTGGAAATCATTGGGGAAGTGAAGAAGCTGTACGACTCCAGCCTGCCCCTCTTTGCGGTCTGTCTGGGCCATCAGCTGCTGGCTCTGACCACCGGTGCCCAAACCCGGAAGATGCGCTTTGGCCACCGGGGGGGCAACCATCCGGTGAAGGATTTGGCAGCCGGCCGGGCCTTTATCACCAGCCAGAACCACGGCTATGTGGTCACAGCCGAGAGTGTCAACTCGGCGGTGGCTGAGGTGTCCCACGTCAACGTCAACGAGGGCAGCGTGGAGGGCTTAAAGTATAAGCGGCCCAACTGCTTTACCGTCCAGTTCCACCCTGAGGCATCCCCCGGCCCCATGGATACCGAATATCTCTTTGACCGCTTTGTGGACAGCATGAAGGGAGGCCACTGCTAATGCCCAAGAATCCCAATATCAAAAAAGTACTGGTGCTGGGCTCCGGCCCCATTGTCATCGGACAAGCTGCTGAGTTCGACTATGCCGGTACCCAGGCCTGCCGTGCGCTGAAAGAAGAGGGCGTGGAGGTGGTGCTGGTCAACTCCAACCCCGCCACCATTATGACCGACAAGGACATTGCCGACCATGTGTATATTGAGCCGCTCAATATCGCCAGTGTGGAGCAGGTGATTCAGAAGGAGCGGCCCGACTCCATCCTGCCTACCCTGGGGGGCCAGACCGGCCTGAATCTGGCCATGAACCTCCATGAGCAGGGTATTCTGGAGCAGTATGGCGTCAAATTGCTGGGAACCAGCCCCGAGTCCATCCGCAAGGCAGAGGATCGCCAGGGCTTCAAGGACGCTATGGAGGCCATCGGTCAGCCCTGTGTCACTTCCGATGTGGTGGAGAGCGTGGAGGCCGCTGCCGCCTTTGCCGGTTCCATTGGCTACCCTGTCATTGTCCGCCCTGCCTATACCCTGGGTGGCACTGGCGGCGGTATCGCCTATGACGAGCCTTCTCTCCGGGAAATTGCCGACCGGGGCATCCATCTGAGCCGGGTGGGACAGGTGCTCATTGAGCGCTGTATCTCTGGCTGGAAGGAAATTGAGTTTGAGGTGATGCGGGACAGCGCCGGCAATGTCATCCAGATCTGTTCCATGGAGAATGTGGACCCGGTGGGCGTTCACACCGGCGACTCCATCGTGGTGGCCCCTACCCAGACCCTGGCCAACAAGGAATTCCAGATGCTGCGGAAGGCTTCTTTGGACATTATCTCTGCCTTGGAGATTGAAGGCGGATGCAATGTGCAGCTGGCTCTGAATCCCGATTCCTTTGAATATGCCGTCATTGAAGTCAATCCCCGTGTGTCCCGTTCCTCCGCCCTGGCCTCCAAGGCTACCGGCTACCCCATTGCCAAGGTGGCTGCCAAAATTGCCCTGGGCTACACTCTGGATGAAATCCCCAATGCGGTCACAGGAAAGACTACTGCCTGTTTTGAACCGACTTTGGATTACTGTGTGTTGAAAATTCCCCGCCTGCCCTTTGATAAATTCACCACCGCCAGCCGTACCCTGGGTACCCAGATGAAGGCCACTGGCGAGGTGATGGCCATTGGCAATTCTTTTGAGGGGGCGCTGATGAAGGCCATCCGCTCCCTGGAGCTGCCGGTGAAGTCCTTGCAGCTGCCCGGCCTGGATGAGCTGTATACCGAAGAAATTGAGGACCGGCTGGTGAACATCGACGACCAGC
>CALWOK010000178.1 GCA_944383125.1 uncultured Flavonifractor sp. | reverse complement strand
ATCTGCCCCACCATCAGAGCGTCTTTCAGGGAATTTTCCAGGTTTTTGTTGTTGGGCTTCAGCACCACCGCGCCGTTGCTGCCGGGGATGGTACGGATGTAGCCGGAGCGCTCCAGCATCCGCAGCGCCTCCCGTACGGTAGGCCGGCTGCGGTGAAACAGCTCCATCATATTGCGTTCACTGGGCAGACGGTCATCGGGCTTTAGTTCCCCGCGGATAATCAGGCCTTTGACCTGCTCAAAAATCGCTTCACTGGCCCGTTTGGTTTCCACAGGGTGAAATTTTTCAAATGCACTCAGTTTCTCATCGCTGGGCATAGGTACACTTCCTTTTTGGTCATTGATCTGACAGGGAGACAGAATATAGTAAACTAACTGTTATAAATAATCCTAGCATACCAAACAGCTTATTGCAAGGTGCATTTTGTATAGAAATCGCAAAAAAGGCTGGAAATCTCGTGACACTTCATAAAAAAACAGTATCAGTTTTGTGGATTTGGCAGAAAATCCGGATATAGCATAGAAATGCTTCAAATTGATTTGACTTAGTTAACTAAGTTTGCTAGCATTACAGATGAACAGATAGAAAGGGGTCAAATGTATGCACGATTCAACCGCCTGTGTGGAGAGCAAAGGAATGGGGTACAGAATGGTATTCCGCATCGTCTTTTATGCCGTCGGCCTGCTGATTATGGCTTTTGGCGTCACCTTTTCGGCCAATTCCAACCTGGGTATGTCTCCTGTCAATTCCATCCCGGCCGTGATGAGCGCCATTACCAACATTGAGATGGGCAACTGTGTCATTGTGATTTTTTCCCTGTTTATTGTGGTACAGATCCTCATCAAGCGCAGGCAATTCAAGCTCATCAACCTGACGCAGCTAATCTTTTCCACCCTGTTTGGCAAATTTGTAGATCTGACCGCTTTGATTGTAGGCGATTTTGCTCTGCCCGGCTTTGTGGGGCAAATCGTCATGATGCTGCTCAGTGTGGTGATGATTGCCATCGGTGTCTCCCTGTATGTGGGTACCAACCTGATCAACATGCCTATGGAGGGCATGACCCTGGCCATCACCGAGCAAATCCGGGGAAAGACCTTTCGCCAGGTGAAAATTGTGGTGGACAGCAGTGTGGTAATCCTGGCCCTGATCCTCACGTTGATATTTATGGGAACCATTCAGAGCAATCTTGGCATAAATACCTATCCCACCAGCCTGGTCTATATTGGTACCGTTGCCAGCGCTGTGCTGGTGGGGCTGGTGATGGGGCCTGTGCAGAAGGTGCTCATTCCTCCTGTCCATCGTATCTGCTTTGGTGCAGGCCGGGGTCAGTGAGAACGAACCCGCTCCGGAGGGTCTGTTGCGGCTGCAACAGACCCTTTTGTTATCATAAGATGGGTTTGAGTGCCGGCAGCAAATCTGCTATAATAAGGCCCATGATATAAACTGCCCGTTTTGCTTGTACTTCCAAAGGAGAAAGGACAGGTGCTGCCATGGCCGCAAAAACATTGTATACGGTAATTGTCGCAGATGATGAGGATGAGCTGCGGGAGGCGGTGTGCAGCATGATTCCCTGGGAGGAGTGCGGCTTTTGCCTGGTAGGAAGTGCCAGCAATGGTCTGGACGCCCTCCAGCTGGTGGAGCAGCTGGAGCCGGATTTGCTGCTGACCGATATCCGTATGCCCTTTATTTCCGGAATTGAGCTGGCCAGGCAGGTGCGGGAGGTGCGGCCTGCCACCAATATTGCCTTTTTGAGCGGGTACGATGATTTTGAGTATGCCAAACAGGCCATTCAATACAATATCATCAGCTATATGCTCAAACCACTGACGTTGGAGGGCTTGCGGGCAGAGCTGCGGGTGATCCGCCAGAAAATTGACGCCCAATTTGCCATGTTCCGCCAGAACACCTTGGCGGCCGAGGGACAGGAGCTGAGGGCCTCCATGCTGACCTCTCTGGTGCTGGATGAATATACCGAGCCAGGCTGGGAAGCCACGGCAGAGTCCTATGCCCGGCAGTGCGGCCTGCTGCGGGACCCGGAGGACAGGCCCTGTTATACCGTGATGGTATCCACACTGCTGGAGGAGGATGGAGGCAACGGCACCGGCCCTGCGTTTGTAGCGTCGGTGGATCGTCTGGCCTCCAAATATCTGCGCAGCGTCAGCTTTTTTTCGGGAGGCAAGGTGATTTCGGTGCTGCTGGGCAATTCCTCCGACTTTGAAGAATATCTGCATATTCTGGCCGATGAGATTCCCCAGATGGCCGACCGGGTGCTGGGAAAGCGCTGCCGCATTGGGGTAAGCCGGTGGACCCGCAGCCTGGGTACGCTGCACAGCGCTTACCGGGAGGCCATGGAGGCCCTGCGCCAGGGAGACAGGACGGAGGGAGGCGCCCAATTCATCAGCGATCTGGCCCCTGCTGTCAAGGGAGGGGAGCTGTTGTGCAGGCGTGCCCTGGAGGCGCTGGATCAGCACTATATGGAGGCCAACCTCTCTCTGGTTTCCCTCAGCGGAATGCTGGATGTAAGCCCCAACCACCTCAGTGCCTGCATCAAAAAATATACCGGGGAGACCTTTATCAATATTCTCATTCACAAACGGATGGATGCCGCCCGGGAATTGCTGATGGATGGCAGTCTCAAGGTACAGGAAATCGCTCAGCGGTGCGGCTATACCGATCAGCACTATTTCAGCTACTGCTTTAAAAAGTATTGTGGAGAATCGCCCAATGCCATGCGCCGCCGTGTGGACGCAGAAAAGGCGGGTGAGCACCGGTGAGAACGGGGCTGTGCCGGACCGGCCTGCGCATTACCACCATCCTGGTTTCGATGGTGGTGGGGATGGCGGCCATCATCCTGTGCTGCTGCATCGTGCTCTTTCTCGACCGCTACCGCAGCGCCATGGTGGAGAGCGCCCGCACCAGCACTACCCAGGCGGTCTCCCAGGTGTCCAATACGGTGGGCAATTATCTGCGAGACATGACCCAGGCAATGGAACTGGTCAAGCAGTCCATGTCGGAGCACGACAGGGGACGGGACGAGCTGCTGACGGCCTTTCTGACCTTCCGGCCGTATGTGGTGGCAGTGACCAGCTACTCCTCCAGCGGGGTACTGCTGGACTGCTGGGCGCTGGGCAGGGAGCTGCGGGAGGAGATCCACCAGAACCTCTCCTTTGACCTGGAGCTGGCCCGGTCTGCCAAGGGGCCTTATATGACGGCGCCCCATGTGGAATCCATTTTTCAAGGCTCTTATCCCTGGGTTGTCACCATGACCGCCCCGCTGTCCCAGGGGGGGACGGCGGCCTGGGTCTCGTTGGATCTGAGCTTTTCCAGCATTTCCAACTATATCAACAATGTCAGCATTGGCCAGCGGGGCTACTGCTTTCTGATGGACGGGATGGGGAATATTGTATACCATCCCCAGCAGCAGCTGCTGTACGCCGGCTTAAAGTCGGAGGATACAGTGGGACTGGCAGGGTTGGAAGACAGCTCATACGCCGATGACACGGTTATCTATTCCATCACCAGCGTGGAGGGAAGCGACTGGCGGGTGGTGGGCGTCAGCTATGTGGATGAGCTGGTCAACCGCAATGTCAGCGAAATGCTCCGGCTGTCCATGGTGCTGGCCACTGTGGTGCTGGGGGCGGTACTGCTCATCAGCTGGCTGCTGTCCAAGCTGCTGAGCCGTCCCCTGCGGGGGCTGGCAGCTGCCATGGAGAGCTTTGAACGGGACGCCGACCACTTTTCCTACCGGCCTGTGGGGGGGACCCGGGAGGTGCAGGAGCTGTCCCACTCCTTTGACCATATGGTGCTGCGTATCCAGCAGCTGATGTCCACCGTACGGGAGGAGGAGATCAACCTGCGCAAAACGGAACTGAAGGCCCTTCAGGCCCAGATCAATCCCCACTTTTTATATAACACGCTGGATTCCATCGCCTGGATGTGTGAACAGGGCCGTACCGCCGATGCGGTCAAAATGGTTCATGCCCTGGCCCGGCTCTTCCGGATCAGCATCAGCAAGGGCCATGAGCTGATCCCCATTGCCAAGGAAATTGAACATGCGGAGAGCTATCTGCAAATCCAGAAATACCGGTATAAAAACCAGTTTACCTATACCTTTGATGTGGACCCGCACTGTCTGGACTATTACTGCAATAAGATCACCCTCCAGCCCATCATTGAAAACGCCATTAACCATGGGCTGGATTTGCTGGTAGACAAAGGTACCATTCAGGTGCAGGTCTGCCAGGACGGGGAGGACATTGTGTTTTATGTCCGGGATAACGGTGTGGGTATGAGCCAGGAGCAGCTGCGCTCCATCCTGTACCGTGGTCCCAAGGACCGCACCGGTATCGGCATCAAAAACGTCAACGACCGGCTCAAGATCTATTTTGGCAAGCAATATGGCCTGCATATCACCAGTGAGCTGGATGTGGGTACCTGTGTGGAGATCCGTATGCCCAAACTGCAGGAGGGGGAGTATGAGACAAAATAAACGGGGACTGCTTCTAAGCCTTCTGCTCTGCCTGATATTGGGGGGCTGCGGGACGGAGCAGATCTCTTCCCGGCAGCATGTGGTGGCTTTGATTGCAAAATCCACCCGGACAGAGTTTTGGCTGTCGGTGTTTGCAGGGGCGCAGACAGCCGCCACCGAGTACAATCTGGATTTGACCATCATCGGGCCGGAGACAGAGGAAGACTACGAAGCCCAGAACCGGATGATTGAGGAAGCGGTGGCCCAGGGCGCAGAGGCCATTGTGTTTTCTGCCATTGACTATGAAAACAATGGGGCTGCCATTGATGAGGCCGCCCAGCAGGGGGTACAGATTGTTGCCATTGACAGCAGTGTGGACTCTGACCGGGTGAGCACCTATATCGGTACGGACAACTATGCTGCCGGTCAGATGGCGGCGCAGGCTGCGCTGGAGCGTGTGGAAGGTCCCCTCCGGGTGGGAATCGTAAACTACGACATCAACAGTGCCAATGGCCAGCAGCGGCAGCAGGGGGCGGCAGATGCCTTTTCCGCCAGCGGACGGGCAGAAATTACCGCAGTGATCAACACGCTGGCAGAGGCGGAACAGGCCTGGGCTGACACCGCTGCCATGCTGGAGGCCCATCCTGAGATCAATGTCGTGCTGGCCTTTAACGAGCCTACCACCGTAGGGGCTGCCTGGGCGGTGCAGGAGCTGAATCTGCGGGATGCCCTGTTTCTGGTAGGCTTTGACTCCAATGTAAAGGCAGTGGACGGCCTGCAGGATGGATATGTAGACGCCCTGGTGGTACAAAACCCCTATGCCATGGGGTATCTGGGCGTGGAGAGCGCCTATCGTCTGCTGACCGGACAGAGCGCCGGGATGGAGCAGACGGTGGATACCTCTACCCAGATTGTGGACCGGGAAAACTTATTCAGCATGGATAGCCAGAAGGCGCTCTTTGTTTTTGAGTGAGTTGGAGTTTGTGTATCTTATACAATTATGTAGGGTTGTTTTTAAGTATCTTGTTCTATGCGCATAACATTTTACCCTTTCTTCGGTGAAATTTCACCTTGCTTTCTTGAGAGAGTTATTCTAAAATGATGAGTATAGAGTTGGCCCTTCCCGGGAAGCGCCGCTCACAACACGAGGAAAAAGGAGAATTGCTATGAAAAAGAAGATTCTTGCCCTGTCCCTCACTGCAGCCATGGCCATGGGTCTGGCCGGCTGCGGCGGCGATACCGCACCCGCCGGTAACAGCGGCACTCCTGCTGCCAACAACACCGGCAGCGGCGGCGAGACTTCCCAGGTGGCCAACAATCAGAAGCCCCTGGTGTGGTTCAACCGCCAGCCCTCCAACAGCTCCACCGGTGAGCTGGACATGAATGCCCTTACCTTCAACAAGGACACCTACTATGTGGGCTTTGATGCCAATCAGGGTGCCGAGCTCCAGGGTACCATGATCAAGGAGTACATCGAGGCCAACATTGATACCATCGACCGCAATGGTGACGGCATCATCGGCTATGTGCTGGCCATCGGCGACATTGGCCACAACGACTCTATTGCCCGTACCCGTGGCGTGCGTGCCGCTCTGGACACCGCCGTTGAGGTGGACGGCGTGGCTGACAGCGCCCCTGTGGGTACCAACACCGACGGTACCGCCACTGCGGTCAAGGACGGCTCCATTGAGGTTAACGGCAAGACCTACATCATCCGTGAGCTGGCCTCTCAGGAGATGAAGAACTCCGCCGGCGCCACCTGGGATGCCGCTACCGCCGGCAACGCCATCGGCACCTGGTCCGCCTCCTTCGGCGATCAGATTGACGTGATTGCTTCCAACAACGACGGCATGGGCATGTCCATGTTCAACGCCTGGTCCAAGGCCAATGAGGTTCCCACCTTTGGCTATGACGCCAATGCCGACGCTGTGGCCGCCATCGCTGAGGGCTACGGCGGCACCATCAGCCAGCACGCCGACGTGCAGGCCTATCTGACCCTGCGTGTGCTGCGCAACGCCCTGGACGGCGTGGACGTTGACACCGGCATCGGCACCGCCGATGACGCCGGTAACGTGCTCAGCTCCGACGTGTACAAGTATGTGGAGGAAGAGCGCTCCTACTACGCCCTGAACGTGGCTGTGACCGCTGAGAACTACAAGGACTTCACAGACTCCACCAAGGTGTATGAGCCTGTGTCCAACCAGCTGGATGCCGGCGAGCACCCCACCAAGAAGGTGTGGCTGAACATCTACAACGCTGCTGATAACTTCCTCACCGCCACCTATCAGCCCGTACTGCAGAACTGCGAGGCTCTGCTGAACCTGGAAGTGGAGTACATCGGCGGCGACGGCCAGACCGAGGGTAACATCACCAACCGTCTGGGCAACCCCGGCGAGTATGACGCCTTCGCCATCAACATGGTGAAGACCGACAACGCTGCTTCCTACACCGGCATTCTGAACCAGTAATTGGAATCCATGCGCCGGCAGATAGTAATCTGCCGGCGCAGAAATAACTGTTTGTAATCGGAGAGAAGAAATTCTCCAATCGGGAGGAGAGGTGCTCGGTTTGGGAGAAGGCCTTCTCCCTGATTACATAACGGGTACCAATGATAATAATCCGGCAGAATCAGACCTTCGCTGAAACTGCTAATATGCATAACGGGAGTAACGAGAATGGCAGATGCGAAAGATGATATTGTCCTGTCAATCCGCAATATGAGCAAATCCTTCGGCCGGAACCGGGTGCTGGATCACATCAACCTGAATGTGAAGCGGGGAACGGTCATGGGGCTCATGGGCGAAAACGGCGCCGGCAAGTCTACCATGGTGAAGTGCCTGTTTGGTACCTATCAGAAGGATGAGGGCCAGATCTTCCTCAACGGCAGGGAGATCAGCTTTTCTGGCCCCAAGGATGCGCTGGAAAACGGGATTGCCATGGTGCACCAGGAGCTGAACCAGTGTCTGGAGCGCAACGTGGTGGACAACCTGTTTCTGGGCCGCTACCCCACCAATTCTGTAGGCGTCATTGACGAAGGCAGGATGAAGAAAAAGGCGTCCGAGCTGTTCCGCAAGCTGGGAATGACCGTAAACCTGACACAACCCATGCGGAATATGTCTGTCTCTGAACGGCAGATGTGTGAGATTGCCAAAGCGATTTCCTATAATTCTCAGGTCATTGTGCTGGACGAACCTACCTCCTCCCTGATGGCACAGGAGGTGGACAAGCTCTTTGAAATGATGCGGATGCTGAAAGACCAGGGCATCTCCCTGATCTATATTTCTCCTAAGATGGATGAGATCGTTGAAATCTGCGGCGAGATCTCCGTCTTGCGGGCCGGCAATCTGCTCATGACCAAGTGCGCCGAGGACTCCAATATGAACGAGCTGATTTCCGCCATGGTGGGCCGCTCCCTGGAGAGCCGTTTCCCGCCGGTGGACAACCAGCCGGGCAAGCCCATCCTGTCGGTGCAACACCTGTCCACCAAGTACGCCCCCAATCTGCAGGATATCACCTTTGATGTGCGGGAAGGGGAGATTTTCGGCCTGTACGGACTGGTAGGGGCCGGTCGTACCGAGCTGCTGGAAACCATTTTCGGCGTGCGCACCCGAGCGGCAGGACGTGTGTACTTTAAAGACCGCCTGATGAATTTTTCCAACGCCAGAGAGGCCATTGAGCATGGCTTTGCCATGATTACCGAGGAGCGGAAGGCCAACGGCCTGTTCCTCAAATGCGATCTTACCTTCAATACCACCATTGCCAATCTGGATCAGTATAAGGTGGGTGTGGCCCTGTCCGATCCCAAGATGGTCAAGGCCACCAACAAGGAGATCAAGATCATGCACACCAAGTGCATGGGTCCCGATGATATGATCAGCAGCCTGTCCGGCGGCAACCAGCAGAAGGTTATTTTCGGCAAGTGGCTGGAGCGGGAGCCTCAGGTCTTTATGATGGATGAGCCTACCCGCGGCATCGACGTGGGCGCCAAGTATGAGATCTATGAGCTGATCATCCAGATGGCCAAGCAGGGTAAGACCATCATTGTGGTTTCCTCGGAGATGCCCGAAATTCTGGGTATTACCAACCGCATCGGCGTCATGTCCAACGGGCGTCTGTCCGGAATTGTGAACACCAAAGAAACCGATCAGGAAGAGCTTTTGCGCCTCAGTGCAAAATACCTGTAGTAGGAGAAATCGCTTATGGTAGCAGAAAATACGAAAATTCTTTCGGCTGAACAGGAAGCAAAGCTTCGTCAGCCTATCGACGAGCACGTTGGCAGCATTCAAAAGCAGATTGATGCCCTGCGTGTGGACGGCACCGACCGGGTGGTGGAACTTCAGAACACCATCGATAACCTGAAGCGGGACCGCATTTACACCGCCCAGGAAAAAGAGGCCAAGCTGCGGGAGCTGAACAAGCAGCTGGAGCAGGCCAAGGCGGTGGAGGCCAAGCATAAGGATCAGGTTTCCAAGCTGATTGCCCAGGCGGAGGATTACCTCAAGGCTCACTACAACACCGATTATTATCAGGCGGTTGTGGCCAGCTGTAAAGAGGAAAAGGTTCAGGCTGTGGCAAACTACCGGGCCTCGGTGGACAGCCTCAATCAGGAGCATCAGACTGCGGTAGCCAAGCTCAGCGATGCCCATGAGATCAAGGATGAAAAGTACGTTCACAAGAATCGTCTGTTCGATGCCAAGATGAAGCGGGACAAGGATCTGCAGCAGGTCAAGGACCGGCAGCACGCCGCCTTTGATCACAGGTACCACCTGATTGATATGCTGCGCATGTCCAAATTCACCTTTGGTGAGACGATGGCCCAGCGGTGGGAGAACTACAAGTACACCTTCAACCGCCGGGACTTCCTGCTGAAAAACGGCCTGTACATTGCCATTGTCTTTATCTTCATTGCCCTGTGTATTCTGACGCCCATCGTCAAGAATACCCAGCTGCTGACGGTCAACAATGTGCTCAACATTTTGCAGCAGGCCTCTCCCAGAATGTTCCTGGCCCTCGGTGTGGCAGGCCTGATCCTGCTGGCAGGTACTGACTTGTCCATCGGCCGTATGGTGGGTATGGGCATGACCGCTGCCACCATTGTAATGCACCAGGGCATCAACACCGGCTCTGTGTTTGGCATCATCTTTGACTTTACCACCATGCCTGTGATCGTGCGGGTGTTCTTCGCTCTGGTGGTCTGCATTGTGCTGTGTACTGTGTTTACCACCATCGCAGGTTTCTTTACCGCAAAGTTCAAGATGCACCCCTTTATTTCCACCATGTCCAACATGCTGGTGATCTTCGGTCTGGTGACCTACTCCACCAAGGGTGTGTCCTTTGGTGCCATTGAGTCCACCATTCCCAATATGATTATCCCCCGCATTGGCGGCTTCCCCACCATTATCCTGTGGGCTGTGGCTGCTGTGGCCATTGTCTGGTTCATCTGGAACAAGACCACCTTTGGCAAGAACCTGTACGCTGTGGGCGGCAACGCCGAGGCAGCTTCTGTTTCCGGCATCTCCGTGTTCAAGGTGACGGTGGGCGCCTTTATCCTGGCGGGTATCCTGTATGGCTTTGGCTCCTGGCTGGAGTGTATCCGCATGGTGGGTTCCGGCTCCGCCGCCTATGGCCAGGGCTGGGAAATGGACGCCATCGCCGCCTGCGTGGTGGGCGGTATCTCCTTCACCGGCGGTATCGGCAAGATCTCCGGCGTGGTGGTAGGCGTATTTATCTTTACGGCACTTACCTACTCCCTCACCATTCTGGGTATCGACACCAACCTGCAGTTCGTCTTCTCCGGTATCATCATTCTGGTGGCCGTAATGCTGGACTGCCTGAAGTATGTTCAGAAGAAGTAATTGAGTCGTTTGAAGCAAATGCACCGCAAGGGAAAGAGCCGCAGGCTCTTTCCCTTGCGGCACTTTACTGTAAGGTTCTTTGGCCGGTGCAGCCAAAAAATTTTTTAAGGAAATTTTAGAAATCATACTTGCAAAAAGGCAGTAATATCTCTATTCTTATAAGTAGTACCATCTATCTGATCTTGTTCAAGCCAATTTCAGGAAACCGAGTTGCCTGGAGCAGCTGTGTCATTACCATCGCAATTGGGAGGAAATAAGTATGACCATTACAAAGACGGTACAGGATACAACCCTGATCCTTGCCCTGGAGGGGCGTCTGGATACCATTACCGCACCGGAACTGGATGCAGAACTCAAGCAGAGCCTGGGGGGGATCAAGGTGCTGATTCTGGATCTGGAGCAGCTGAACTATCTCTCCTCTGCGGGGCTGCGTGTGCTTCTCTCGGCCCAGAAGCAGATGAACCGGCAGGGCAGCATGGTGGTGCGTCATGTGTGCCAGACCATTATGGAAATTTTTGAAGTGACCGGCTTCTCTAATATTTTGAGCATTGAGTGAGGGTATGGGAGAACGATTTGCAAAAAGTGCCTATTGGAACTTTTTTTTCTGGGGTGTCTGTTCCTCATTGGGGATTACCATTTCTACTCTGGTAGACAGTATTCTGGTAGGAAATTTTATAGGCAGTGACGGCCTTGCAGTGGCCAATATTGCAACCCCTGTATTTTTGACCTATTCCTTGCTGGGCATTACCATCGGAACAGGGGCAAATGTGTTGATTGGCAAGCGGTTGGGTGCATCAGATGTGACCGATGCAAACCGCGTTTTTAATGCCCAGGTTATGGTGGGCTTGGTGATCGGCATTGCGTTTTTGCTTTTTTCACTGCTGTTTCGGGATCAGGTGTGCTGGTTTCTGGGCGCCCGGGATAGTTTGCTGCCGTTGGCACGGCAGTATCTGACGGTGGTGCTCTGTTCGGTCCCGGTGTTTATTCTGTACCACATTCTTGCAGTCTCCGTGCGTACCGACGGAGACCCCAAGCTGGCTGCTATTGCTTCTGCGGTGGTCATTGTAACAAATCTGTCCCTGGATATCCTGTTTATGAATGTATTGGGCTGGGGGATTATCGGCGCCTCCGCCTCGTTGTGTATCGCAGAAGGGCTGGGACTGGCAATTCTGCTGTGCCATTTTTTCCGCAGGCATGCGCTGCTGCGCTTCCGGCTGGTATTCCCAAAGAAAAGCGATTTGCAGAGTTTTGTGGTCAACGGCTTTGGTATGGGTTCCGCATTTATTTTTCAGGCGGTGGTCATGCTGGCCTTTAACACCCTTCTGCTGGCAGGGGGTGGAGATGGGGTTACATATGTCGCTATCTTTGGCGTCATCTATACCATCAGTACCATTCCGTTTGCTGTGTTTGACGGGGCAGGAAATGCCATCTCTACCGTGGTGTCTATCTTTGCCGGTGAAATGGACGGTAAGAGCATGATGACGGTTTTGCGTCTGGGGATCAAAATTGTCCTTGGCGCATCTGTGTTGATTGCACTGGGATTTCTCCTATGGGCAGAGCACTTTGTACACTTTTTTGGGTTAAATGATCCGGGTGTTGTTCAGCTGGCTACCCTTGCTGTCCGGCTGTTTGCCGTCAGTATCCTGTTTACCGGGATCAATACGCTCTTTACCGCCTTCTGGCAAGCGGTGGGCCGGGTACGTCTGGCCAGCATGATGTCAGTGCTGCGTAATTTTGTGCTGATGCTGCTGCTGGGTATGGTCCTGATCAGCAGATATGCCATTGTTGGCCTAAGTATCACCTACATATGCAGCGAGGCGTTGTGTTTGCTCGGGGTGCTGCTGGTCAGCCGTTTCCGCAGCTCAAAGACCTATGTAGCGGCCAAGTATCAATCCCACAGCCGGATCTTTGAACGCTATTATACTATTGAAAAAGAGAGCATTACCCAAGTGGCAACTGATTTGGAGCAGCTGTGTGATGTATGGGAAATCAGTCCCAAGCAGGCATTCTTCATCAATTTGATTGTGGAAGAAATTATCCTCAACATTATCAAGTTCGGCCTGAAAGATGAGGAGAAAAAGCACTATATAGCCGTAAAACTGCTGGAAAATGGAAATGAGTATATCATTCGTATCCGGGATAACGTAAATACCTACAATCCCTTTGACAGCGGCAAGGAAAATGGAGATGCCATTGACAATGCGGTCATTAAGATGATCCATGAAAAGACCAGCTATTGCGACTATCAGCGCAAATTGATTTTTAACTATCTCTATCTTATTGTCTAAGCCTTGTTCAAAATAGCGCAAGCCGATTGGGTGTACCAATGTGTTTCAAGCAAGGCCCGGTTTTGGAGGAATCAGGTGTGACAGGAAAAGAAGTGTTTCAGGGGCATCAGGAACAGGATCGTTTGCTGCTGCAAACCAGATTTCTAAAACAATATGAGCAGCCAATCTACCAGCGGCTTGTGGCCGGTCAGTCCGGATTGCGGGTGCTGGATTTGGGGTGCAACGACGGCAGTAAAACGGTGGACTGGTTTTCCGGAGACGAGGTGCAAAAGGTCATTGGACTGGAATATTTGGATGCACTGGCACACAAAGCACAGGAACAATACGGCGGTGGGAAATTTTCTTTTTACTCCTGCGACGTGGAAGCACCTGACTTTATCGATCAGCTGCAATCCAGAATGCAGGAAAATGGGGTTGCAGCCTTTGATTTGATCTATACCTCCTTTGTGCTGATGCATCTGAAGCAGCCCTGTGAGGTGCTGGCGCAGCTCAAACGGGTATTGGCTCCCGGCGGACGGCTGATGATTGTAGAGGGTCATGATGCCATGAGCCGACTGGAAAGAGATTCCAATCATCTGTTGGAGCAATTCTTGAATATTCTTTCCATGGATCCTCTTTCCGGAGATCGAAACTGTGGACAAAAGATACCAGAATTCCTGTCAAAGTGCGGCTACAAACGGATTGTCATTGAAAATGATGTAGTAGAAGCTGGAGCAGGAATGCTGCAAAAAAAACAAGATATCTATGAGATCTTCTTCTCCTATTTGCCTCAGGATCTGGATATTTTATGTCAGGAACAACCGGATGTGGAGCAGTATACCGTGTTTTCCCATTGGGTGCAACAGCATTATGACCAGCTTCGCCAGCTGATCTTGGCTGAGGATGGGGAGATTTCCATGGGGCTGCGTATTATTTCCTGCAGAGGAGATTAGCATGGGAGAGAAAAAGCATACCAAAGCTCAAGCAGATGGGTTGACCATTCAGCCTTTGACAGAGACTGAACTGGACACAGCCGTTCACTTGTGTGCTGTTTGTGTGGGGGAAAACCTTTATCCCAAAGAGGAGCTCAAAAAGATTCTGACAGATCCCGATCAATATTTCTATTTTTTAATGACACCCGAACGGGAAGCGGCAGGATATATTTATTTTTATCTGACCGATTTATCTCGCATGTCAACACTGTCTAAACTTCCCCTAGAGCAGTTGGCGCTCATCTCTCCCAAAAAGCAACCATTGATTGGAAATTTGCAATCGATTGCCATTGTAGAAGAATGGCGTGGACACCATTTGGCAGACAGACTGGTCCAACTATTTTTGGATATGCTCCAGAACAAACTATACGCAGACGTAGCATTTGGAGTATTCTGGAAACCGAACGGCTATGTACCTATGGAGAAACCGCTTAAACGCCAGGGGTTTCTCTGTTTGGGTGAATCAAAACGTGTTTGGTATGACTATGAGCATTTGATCTGTCCTTATTGCAATGGAAGATGTGAATGTAATGCTGAGATTTTTTATAAAATCATTGGAGAGGAGGAAGTGAAATGAAGCTAAAGCTGTTGCCAAAGTTTATTTTGTCTCTTGGAGCACTTGGCGTTGTACTCACAATTACCATTTCTTTTTTCAGTTACATCAACTCCAAAACTTATCTGGAGGAAATGTTTGCTCAAAATGTAATGGTGGGCAGCAAAAGTATTGCCTCCATGCTCTCTATTGAGGACGTCAAGGCCATCATCTCAGAAGACGGCGATAAAACTGAAGCCTATGAGCGGACAGTCAAGCTATTGAACACGCTTAAGGAGGATGGCGATATTACCTTCCTCTCCTTGGTAGTTCCCGATGAGGACAGTGTTACCTTCTATATTGACACGATGGTGGAATCCATGGGAGATGATCCTGCACAACAGATCTCCTATGGAACGGATATCCTGTATGTTGATGCCGCTAAAGATGAGGCAGATCTGGAGAACTATTATATTGCCTGGGAATACTATGCTAAAAATCAAGCCATCCCAAAGCCTTTGGTAACAGACAATTCCTATGGTTATAACTACACGGCGGTATCTCCCGTCTTGGATGAAAACGGGAAGGCCATTGCGGAAATTCAGTATATTCTGGATATGCAGGAGGTGCGCAGCTATTTAAATTCCTTCCTGTATACCATGCTGTTGATTTCTCTGGGTATCATCGCAGTCACATTGTTGATTTACATTCTGTTTGTACGGTGCGTGGTTACAAATCCCATAGAGAAGCTGGCTAAATTTACACAGCATATCACCGATTCAGGGGAATTCAAAAACCACAGCATCGAGATCAAAACAGGGGATGAGATTGAAGGACTGGGGAACTCCTTTAACTATATGCTGGAGGAGCTGGAGCGCTATGTGGAGAACCTGGCGCTGGTCACAGCAGAGAAGGAACGCATTGGAGCAGAGCTGGGTGTGGCAAAGCATATTCAGGCCAGTATGCTCCCCAGTATTTTTCCTGCATTCCCCGAGCGGGAGGAGTTTGAAATTTATGCCTCTATGGACCCAGCCAAAGAGGTAGGGGGCGATTTTTATGACTTCTTCCTGGTGGATGACGACCATCTGGCCATGGTCATTGCGGATGTTTCGGGCAAGGGGGTGCCTGCGGCCCTCTTTATGGTCATTGCCAAGACCTTGATTAAAAACTGTACCCAGACCGGGGCTACACCGGAGGCGGTACTGGAGCGGGTCAATAATCAGCTGTGTGAAAACAATGAGGCTGAGATGTTTGTAACCGTCTGGCTGGGGATTCTGGAGCTTTCTACCGGAAAGCTGATTGCTGCCAATGCGGGCCATGAGTATCCCGCCCTGATGAAGGCAAACGGCAGCTTTGAATTGATCCATGATAAGCATGGCTTTGTCCTGGCCGGTATGGAGGGATCCCGATATCAGGAATATGAGCTGACCATGGAGCCTGGAGATACCCTGTTTGTCTACACAGATGGCGTGGCAGAGGCGACGGACGTCAACGAGGAGCTGTACGGTACCGACCGGATGCTGACTGCCCTGAACCGGGTCAAGGAGAAAAGACCGGAAGAAATGCTGCCGCTGATGAAGCAGGATATTGATGCGTTTGTGGGGGAAATGCCGCAATTTGACGATATTACCATGTTGTGTATGCGGCTGACCAGTTTGCCGGCTGGGGACAGCAGCAGGGAGATGAAGGAGCTGACAGTCCCGGCTAGCCTGGACTATCTGGAGAAGGTACAGGCATTTATTGAGGGTGAACTGGAAAAGCAGGAGTGTCCCATGAAAATCGTGATGCAGATTCTGGTGGCGGTAGAGGAAATTTTTGTAAATATTGCTCACTATGCTTATCCGAATGGGGACGGCAATGCTACCATCCGCTTTGGCATGGTTGGGGAACCCTTTCAGGCAAAAATCCAATTCCAGGACTCGGGCATTCCCTTTAATCCTTTGGCAAAAATAGACGCAGATGTAACGCTTTCTGCAGAAGAGCGCGGCATTGGCGGCCTTGGTATCCTGATGGTCAAGCGGAGTATGGATGATATGAGCTATGAATATCGGGATGGCTGTAATATTCTTACCATCAAAAAACATTTTCTGAAAGAGCTATAAAGAGGCTTCATAGTATTCAAGACCATCCGGTATGGTTTCGCAAGAAACCTGCCGGATGGTCTTTCTTGTGCGACCAGGGTACTGAAACTTGCAAAAAAGTCTTGCAATCAAAACTGTCTTATGTTATTATAACAATAACAGTAATGATTACTGTTTAAGAAAGTATCAGAGAGAAAAGAGGTGGCCTATGAACGGCAAGCGCTACTCCCGTCAACGAGAATTGATTTATGAGACACTGAAATGCAGCCATCAGCATCCAACAGCCGAAATGCTGTACTCCTGGCTCAAACCGGAGAATCCTACTCTGAGCCTTGGTACCGTATATCGTAACCTGAATCTGCTGGCAGACGAGGGAGCGATTACCCGGATGGCCTTTCCTGTGGAACGCTATGACGCAAAAGTGGAGCCTCACTCCCACTTTCGCTGTATGGTATGCGGCGGCGTATATGACCTGGAACTGCCCTATGACCGGCATCTGGATGATGCGGCCCTGCTGGCCAGCGGCCATGATATCAGCCGGCATGAGCTGATCTTCCATGGTTCCTGCTGCAACTGCAAGCAGAAGCATTAAAGCAGAATCAGAGAGAAACAATATCTTATTATTTAAACAGAAAGGATTGTGTTAAAATGGAATTCAAACTATATCGCTGTGCTCATTGTGGGAATGTCATTTTCAAGGTTGTAGACAAGGGTGTGCCGGTTATGTGCTGCGGCCAGAAAATGGAGGAGATGATTCCCAATACTACCGATGCTGCGCAGGAGAAGCATGTCCCTGTGGTGGAGAAACTGGCCCATGGAAGCGGACACTCTGTTACGGTCAAGGTGGGGAGTGTGGAGCATCCTATGCTGCCTGAGCACTATATCTCTTTGATTGCTGTGGTTGACGGTGACACTGTCACCATGAAATTCCCCAAGCCCGGCGACACGCCGGAGCTGAAGACCTTCTGCCGCAACCAAGAGGTGGAGGCCTATGAGATCTGCAATCTCCACGGTTTCTGGAAGGGCGAGGGCTAATTTTCCACAAAAGTATCCCGTAGCAACGTATACTATAAACATTTTTGAAAGGATGGTAATGGAACATGGAACTCAAGGGTAGTAAGACGGAGGCCAATCTCTGGAAGGCATTTGCAGGGGAAAGCATGGCCCGCAATAAGTACACCTATTTTGCCAGCAAGGCCAAGAAGGAAGGCTATGAGCAGATTGCAGCCATTTTTGAGGAAACTGCCGGCAATGAGAAAGAACATGCCAAGCTGTGGTTCAAAGAGCTGGGCGGTATCGGCGATACCATGTCCAATCTGAAATCTGCCGCTGCCGGTGAGAATGAGGAATGGACCCAGATGTACCGGGAGATGGCTGACACCGCCCGGGAAGAGGGCTTTGAGAAGCTGGCCTTCCTGTTTGAAGGGGTGCTCAAGATTGAGAAGGAGCACGAGGAGCGCTATCTGACCCTGCTGAAGAACCTGGAAGACGGCGTGGTATTCAAGCGTGGCGATGAGTATATGTGGAAGTGCCGCAACTGCGGTCATATCCACTTTGGCAAAGAGGCCCCCGGTGTCTGCCCCGTGTGTGCCCATCCCCAGGCCTATTTTGAGATCCGCAGCGTAAATTATTAAGTTGATCTGAACCAAAACAGACCGCAGGCTCGTCCTGCGGTCTGTTTTTACCGTCAGAAAAACGTAAGATAAAATAGAACAACTATATGGACCTGGCGGGAGTCTTACTCTGTGAAAGGAGGATCCTTTTGGCATGGTTTCCGCCCTGCGATTACAGGTGCGGCCTGACCAACAGAAGACTGACTGCAAGACAAATGCTGTTCCAAGGATACAGCGACATATGGAGTGAATGAACATGAGACGATGGATACTTTTGATGCTGGTACTGACTATGACAGCCTTGACCCTGACCGCCTGCGGAAAAGCAGAGCGTCAGAAGGCACAGGATACCCCTCAGCCCAGTCAGAGTGCAGCAGCCCAGCCGGTGGAGACAAAGACAATTCAGGGGATTGTAAACCGCATGGATGCCTATCTTGTGCTGCTGACAGAGGATGGGGAGTACTATACCATGGATTATGGTGAGGATATCCCCATTCATGCCTTTGCTGAGGGCGACCGGGTGGAGGTAACCTATACCGGAGAGCTTGGAATAGAGGATGTGCCGCCCACCATTACTGCCATAACAAAGGTGCAGTGATACCCAGCCGGGTAATCCCGCAGCGGCTTTTTCTTGACACAACGGGAACCCCGTGGTAATATACTAAAACAGTTGCATAGCGTGAAGAACGGAAAGAGTACCCAGCGAGTACCCGCCAGAGAGGGAACGCCACCGGCTGAGAGCGGACCCAGGGAGTAACTGGAGAAAGTGCGTCCGGGAGCGCAGGGGATGTGGATGCCCCTCGATTGGCCCCGTTATCGGCCGTCAAGTGAGAAATGAGAGTGGAACCGCGATTGATTCGCCTCTTATGCCTGCGGGCATAAGAGGCGTTTTTTGCTTTGGAGGTGTTTGAACTGACCCGTCTCGGCGAGACTCTGCGGGCCTACCAGGCCCGGGATCCGGCGGCACGCAGCCGTCTGGAAATATTTTTGCTCTACCCCGGCGTCCATGCCATTATCTACCACCGGGCAGCCCATTTTCTGTACCGGCACAAGCTGAAATTCCTGGCCCGGTTTGTCAGCCAGTGGAGCCGGTTCTGGACCGGGATTGAGATCCACCCCGGCGCTAAAATTGGCCGGAGGTTTGTCATTGACCACGGCATGGGCATTGTGATCGGCGAGACTGCTGAAATTGGGGATGACTGCCTGATCTATCATGGAGTTACCCTGGGCGGTACCGGAAAGGATACCGGCAAGCGACATCCCACCTTGGGCAATAACGTCATGGTGTCTGCCGGGGCCAAGGTGCTGGGACCGTTCAAGGTTGGGGATAATTCCCGCATTGCTGCCAATGCGGTGGTGTTGACGGAAATCCCGGCGGATGCCACAGCGGTAGGCGTGCCTGCCCGGGTGGTGCGCATTGCGGGGGAAAAGGTGGACTATGCCACCCAGGTGGATCAGATCCATGTGACCGACCCAGTGCAAAAGGAACTGCAGGCCATCAGTTCCCGCCTGGAGTGGCTGGAGCAAATGATGGATGAACAGGCCAGAAGCCAAAATCAATAAGGAGAGACAACCATGAAGCTGTATAATTCTGCGACCCATACCAAGGAAACCTTTGTGCCTCATACCCCTGGAAAGGTGGAGATGTATACCTGCGGCCCTACGGTGTACCACTTTGCCCATATCGGCAATTTGCGCAGCTATATCATGGAGGATGTGCTGGAAAAATTCCTCCGTTATGAGGGCTATCAGGTCAACCGTGTTATGAACATTACCGATGTGGGCCATCTGGCCTCCGACGCCGACACCGGGGAGGATAAAATGGTAAAGGGGGCCAAGCGGGAACACAAGAGCGTGCTGGAAATTGCCCAGTTCTATACCGACGCCTTTTTTGCCGACTGCAATAAGCTGAATATCAAATATCCAGATGCGGTCCAGCCTGCCACCGGTATGATTGAGGACTATATCAAGGTAATCAGCAAGCTGTTGGATACCGGCAATGCCTATGTGGCGGGGGGGAATGTATACTTTGATACCTCCAGGCTGCCCAAATACTATGTATTCAATGACCATGACGAGGAAGACCTGGCGGTAGGCGTCCGGGAAGGCGTGGAGGAGGATACCAACAAGCGCAATAAAAATGACTTTGTGCTGTGGTTTACCAAGTCCAAGTTTGAAGACCAGGCCCTGAAGTGGGACTCTCCCTGGGGCGTGGGCTACCCCGGCTGGCATATTGAGTGCTCCTGTATTTCCATGAAATACAACGGGGAGTACCTGGACCTCCACTGCGGCGGTATTGACAATGCCTTCCCCCATCATACCAATGAGATTGCCCAGTCGGAATCCTATCTGGGCCATCCCTGGTGCAAGTACTGGATGCATGTCCATCATCTCAATACCAACAGCGGTAAGATGAGCAAATCCAAGGGAGAATTCCTTACCGTCTCCCTGCTGGAGGAAAAGGGGTATGATCCTCTGGTGTACCGCTTTTTCTGCCTGCAGTCCCACTACCGTAAGGGGCTGGTATTCTCTTGGGAGAACCTGGATAATGCCAAGGCAGCTTACGATAAGTTGATTGCCCGGATGGCCGCCCTGTCGGATGGCCCTGGGGAAGTCGATGAGAAGGCGGCTGCCAAATATAAAGAGTCCTTCATCGAAGCAGTAGGCAACGACCTGAATACCTCCCTGGGGGTCACTGCTGTATATGATGTACTGAAGGCTGATCTCAATGATGCCACCAAGCGGGCTATTATCGGCAGCTTTGACCAGGTGTTGGGGCTGGACCTGCTGGAGAAAGCAGCGGCCCTCCGGGAAAAGGCCTGTGCGCCGGTGGAAGGGGCAGAAGAAATTGAAGCCCTCATTGCCAAGCGCCTGGAGGCCAAGAAGGCCAAGAACTGGGCGGAGGCCGACGCCATCCGGGAGCAGCTGAAAGCCATGGGAGTGGAGATCAAGGACAGCAAGGAAGGCACTACCTGGACCCGGGTATAACAGATATCCCCTTTGACCAAAAAATTCCCTTCTGCCAAGATGCAGAAGGGAATTTTTATAGGGACGGCACAGAACGCTCCCCGGTATTCTTTGCTGGTGTTATCCGGCGGTGCAAAGCATACCTTCCTATAGGAAACCGCAACCGGCAGAGAAATTGGTATCATGGGAGAGGACATATGAAGTACTACATCTACAGCAGGAAATCTGTTTTTACCGGAAAAGGGGAGTCCATTGAAAATCAGGTGGAGCTATGTAAGCAGTATATTGTTGCCAATTTTCCCGGCAGCCAGGAGGGAGACATCACGGTATATGAGGACGAAGGATTTTCAGGAAAGAATTTACAGCGACCCCAATTTCAGAAGATGATGCGGGAGTTGAAGGCCTCCCGGCCTGACTGCCTGGTGTGCTACCGCTTGGACCGGATCAGCCGCAATGTCGGTGATTTTGCCGCATTGATAGAAGAACTCAATGGGCGTGGCGTAGCGTTTATCTGCATCCGGGAAAAATTTGATACCAGTACGCCTATGGGAAAAGCCATGATGTATATTGCCAGTGTATTTGCCCAGCTGGAACGGGAAACCATAGCCGAGCGGGTACGGGATAACATGCTGCTGCTGGCCAAACTGGGGCGGTGGCTGGGGGGAACTACCCCGACGGGATACACCTCAAAAAAGGTGCAGGAGATGATTATTGACGGCAAAATAAAGTCTTCCTGCCAGCTGCAGGAGCACCCTGATGAGAACCGCCTTGTTCGGACCATCTTTGAAAAATTTTTGGAGCTGCATAGTCTGAACGGTGTGCGGAAATATCTGCACAACAAAGGAATCACCTCCCGTTCCGGAAAGGAATATTCTCTCTTGGGACTGCGTGAAATCTTGCAGAATCCAGTGTATTGTATTGCAGACGAGGGAGTACGGGCATATTTTCTGAAAAAACAGGCAGAGGTATGCTTTGAGCCTTGGGAATGCGGGGAGGGACGGGGACTGCTGTCCTACAACAAACGTGATTATACCAAAGGACATGCTCCACGCAACGGTATGGATAAATGGATTATTGCGCTGGGAAGGCACAAAGGGATGGTCAGCGGTTCTGACTGGCTCAGTGTCCAGCACATTCTGGAGCAGAACAGACCGGATCAGGCCCACTCCAATACCTATAACGGGTACGCCCTTCTGTCCGGCCTGGTAATCTGTGAGAAATGCGGTCGGAGGATGTTCTCCAAGCTGCGCAGCGGGCGGGGCGGGCAGTATGATTACATCTGCCAGGGGAAGCTGCAGCTGGGCAAGAACACCTGCGACAGCCGGAATCTCCCGGGCGTTCAGGCGGATCAAGCGGTTTGCCATGGGATCAGACCCTATGTCCATCCGGACGGCAGTCTGTCCGGATATTTGCGGGAATGGAAACAGGAACTGACCGCACAACATCGGGAGGACGCCTCCCAGGCCCTGAGACAGAAGCTCAAGGAAACCCAGCAGGAAATAGATCATCTGGTGCTGGTTCTGGGGCAGCAGATTCCCAGCGCCACGTTGATTCAGCGGGTCACGCAGCGGATGGAAGTCCTGGAAGCAGAAGCAGCCCGGCTGGAACTGGCGCTGAAACAGGCACAGGCGGGTACGGCAGGGAGTTGGGCAACGGAAGCCATATCGGACACCCTCCGTACAGCACTGCTCTCATGGGAAGAATCTTTTGAACAGATGAATGTTGTGGAAAAACGGACTATTCTGCGGATATTACTACAGAAATGTCAATGGGACGGGGAAACATTGCACCTGTATCTGTACCAGAACAGGGAAGAGATTGGCTGACTGTCTTCCAGATGCTGCTGTTTTGTTGCCATGGGTGTGGGGGCGCATTTCCAACCCTCATTACCATAATCACCCTGTTTTTTGTGGGTACAGCAGGGGGAGTATGGCAGACTACCGAAGCGGCGCTGCTGTTGACCGGAGTAATTGTGCTGGGAGTAGGGATGACATTTCTGGTCTCCCGGCTCTTATCCCATACAGTGCTGAGAGGTGTCCCATCGGCGTATGCCATGGAGCTGCCCCCCTATCGCCGCCCACGGATTGGGCCGGTGCTGGTGCGCTCGGTACTGGACCGTACCCTGTTTGTGCTGGGCCGGGCGGTGGCTGTGGCAGCCCCTGCCGGGCTGGTGATCTGGCTGTGCGCCAACGTGACCGTGGAAGGCGCCAGTATACTGGCATGGGGTACCGGCTTTCTGGACCCCTTCGGGTGGCTGCTGGGATTGGACGGCACCATTCTGATGGCCTTTGTGCTGGGGTTTCCTGCCAACGAAATTGTCATACCCATTCTGCTTATGTCCTATCTTGCCACCGGATCTTTACAGGAATTAGAAGGGCTGGAGGCGTTGGGCGGGGTGCTGGAGGCCAATGGCTGGACCTGGGTGACGGCGTTGTGCACCATCTTGTTTTCTTTGTTCCACTGGCCCTGTTCCACCACTTGCCTCACCATCGCCAAGGAAACCCGCAGCGTCAAGTGGACCATGCTGGCCATTGCCATTCCCACCGCATTGGGAATGGGGCTGTGTTTTTTGGTTGCAGCAGCAGCCCGCCTGCTGGGATGACAGGGGATGAATGCTTACGAAATGGTAACATTCCAGGGAGAGGACTGGACGGAACAGGGAAAATCTGCTACACTGTTTCAGACAACAGGAGGAGACGGCCCATCCGCAATGGATGGGCCCTCCGGCCTGAGGTTCGGGACAAGCCCTGAAAAGGGCGGTAGGATTCATGTACAGGGCAGCTGCCTGCTGCCGGGAGGGAGCAAAACCATGAGACGAAAAAGCCTGTCCAATCTGCTGCTGCTTGCAACAAGTCTGCTGCTTTTGCTGGGGACTGCCGCCTGCGGCGGCGGCAAAGCGGTAGATCTGGACATCAACCAGGTGATGGCCGACATGACCAGCCAGTATCCCATTGAGGGGGGGATTACGCTGGGTGAGAGCGATCTGCCGAATTTTTACGGCATTGATGCCGCTTGGGTGGAGTCCTTTGCAGCCCAGATGAGTGCCGACGGCATTACGGCCAACGAACTGGTGCTGGTAAAGGCGACCGATGAGGACAGCGCCAAAGAGGTGGAGGGCAAGCTGAAAAGCCGTCTGGAGGCCAGACGCAATGAATTTCGGGACTATCTGCCCGACCAATACGCCATTGTGGAAAAGAGCGAAGTCCAGCGGAACGGGGTATATGTCTGTATGATCATCTCTCCCCAACAGGATAAGCTGACCGAGCTGTACCAGAGCTATCTCAAGGGATAAGACAACAAAAGAGGTGCGCTGCTTACTGCAGCGCACCTCTTTTGTTGTGTAAGCCTTATTCCAATACGGCGCCACGGGCGGCAGATGTGACCAGTTTGGCATACCGGGCCAGATAGCCGGTTTTGACCTTGGGCTCCGGGCAGACCCATTTGGCCTTGCGCTCAGCCAGGGTGGCTTCCTCTATATTGAGGGTGATGGAACAGCTGGGGATATCAATGGAGATGATGTCCCCTTCCTCCACAAAGGCGATGGGGCCGCCCTGGGCGGCTTCCGGGCAGACATGACCGATGGAAGCGCCCCGGGTGGCGCCGGAGAACCGGCCGTCGGTGATGAGGGCCACAGACTCTCCCAGGCCCATCCCGCAGATGGCAGAGGTGGGGTTGAGCATCTCCCGCATACCGGGACCGCCCTTGGGGCCTTCATAGCGGATCACCACCACGTCACCGGCTACAATCTTGCCGTCATAGATGGCGGCAATGGCCTCCTCTTCCGAGTTGAATACCCGGGCGGGGCCGGTGTGGGTCATCATCTCGGGGGCCACAGCGGAGCGCTTGACCACACAGCCCTCAGGGGCCAGATTGCCCTTCAGCACAGCAATGCCGCCGTCAGGGGAGTAGGGGGTTTCAATGGGCCGGATCAATTCGGGATTGCGGTTGACCACACCCTCCAGATTTTCCTCCAGGGTCTTGCCGGTGCAGGTCATGACGGAGGTATCCAGCAGGCCCTTTTTGGTCAGCTCCTTCATCACGGCGTACACGCCGCCGGCCCCCTCCAGATCTTCCATATAGGTGTTGCCGGCAGGGGCCAGGTGGCACAGATTGGGGGTGTTGGAGGAAATCTCATTGGACTTGTCCAGATCCAGGGTAATGCCGCATTCGTGGGCGATGGCGGGCAGATGCAGCATGGTATTGGTGGAGCAGCCCAGAGCCATGTCCACCGTCTCTGCATTGTGGAAGGCGGCGGGAGTCATG
>CALWOK010000177.1 GCA_944383125.1 uncultured Flavonifractor sp. | reverse complement strand
CCTGATCCAGCTTTTCCCCCTGGCCCACAAACTTGATGGGCTTGCCGGTGACCGCCTTGATGGAGAGGGCCGCACCGCCCCGGGCGTCGCCGTCCAGCTTGGTGAGCATCACGCCGGTGATGTCCAGGGCCTCGTCAAAGGTTTTGGCGGCGTTGACCGCATCCTGACCGATCATGGCATCCACAATGAGCAGGATTTCGGTGGGGTCAATGGCGGCTTTCATGTCCTTGAGCTGTTGCATCAGCTCTTCGTCCACATGAAGCCGGCCGGCGGTGTCGATCAATACAATGTCATTGCCATGCTGCTTGGCGTGTTCAATGCCCGCCTTGGCAATGTGGATGGGGTCAATCTGTCCCATCTGGAATACAGGCACGTCCACCTGACCGCCTACCACTTCCAGCTGGGTAATGGCGGCAGGGCGGAAGGTGTCGCAGGCTACCAGCAGGGGCCGCTTGCCCTGTTTTTTCAGAAAGCCCGCCAGCTTGGCGCCGTTGGTGGTCTTGCCGGCGCCGTTGAGGCCTACCAGCATCACCACCGTGGGGGGCTTGGGGGAGATGGTCAGCTTGGTGCTCTCCCCGCCCATCAGGGCGGTCAGCTCCTCGTTGACAATCTTGACGATCATCTGGGCGGGGGTCAGGCTCTCCAGCACATCGGAACCGATGGCCCGCTCGGTGACAGAGGCCACAAACTGCTTGACTACCTTAAAGTTGACGTCGGCCTCCAGCAGGGCCATGCGGATCTCCTTCATGGCCTCCTTGACGTCGGCCTCGGTGAGACGCCCTTTGCCCCGCAGCCGCTTGAAGGCGGCGGACAGTTTTTCGGTCAGTCCTTCAAATGCCATAGATTACTCCTGTTTCAGCTGGGCCAGGATGGCAGACAGCCGGCTGCACTGGGCCTCCAGCTCCTCATCCTGCCAATGGGCCTCGTTGCGGCGGCGGATGGCGGACACGCCCTCCTCCATCTGGGAGAACTGCTCCTGCATCTTGTGAAAGCGCTTGATGATGCCGGTCTTGTCCTCCAGCTCGGTAAGGATGGCTTCCGCCCGGACAATGACATCCCGGACGCCCTGCCGGGTAATGCCGTAGTTTTCCGCAATCTCCGCCAGAGAGAGATCCTCATTATAATAAAGGTCATAGAATTCCTTCTGACGGTCGGTGAGCATATCTCCATAAAAATCATAGAGCAAAGCCATGCGGTAAGCCTGATTCTTCATGGAACAACCTCCCTCAGTTGGTTTTCTGTAAAGGAAGTAAAGTTTATTAACTTTACAACAGGAAAGATCATACACGATTTTTTCTTTCTTGTCAAGGGGAAAATGCAGATTTTTTGCGCTCCATTTCTGTTTAGCGGGAGGACAGGGCTGTATACTTTTCCGCCCCTGGCAAACACTATGGATACGACCAAAAAGGAGGTAACGATTTTGTGAAAACACGCATATTGCTGTTGACCGCTCTGGCGGTTCTGGCGCTGACAACTGGGTTGTCCGCCGCAGCCATGGGTTCCGGGGGAGAGGATACAGGTGCAGAGCTGCTCCCCCTGGCGAAAAATGGTCTGATCAACCAGACCATCTCCTTTGCCCGGGAGGATTTCCAGGGGGAGGACGGGCTGGACGGCATTGTGATTACCAGCCTGCCTGACCCGGCAGCCGGCGCCCTTACCCTGGGCGGGCAGGCCGTAGGGGAGGGGGACGTCATTGCCCTGTCGGCAGTGGACGGGCTGCGCTTTACCCCGGCCTCTGCCCCCTCTGTCCTGGAGACAGCCTTTTCCTTCCAGCCACTTTACAGCAATGGAGCACAGGGAACGGAAACCCAGGCCAGTCTCTATTTGCTGACCCAGGCCAATGGCGCACCGGTGGCAGAGCGTCTGGAGCTGAACACCTATCAGAATGTAGCGGTGACCGGCCGCTTTGCCGCAGTAGATCCGGAGGGGGATCTGCTGACCTATCGCCTGGTAAAAAAGCCGGCCAGAGGGGCCGTTACCATCAGCGATGACGGGCAGTTTGTGTACACCCCCTATGAAAACAAGACAGGCAAGGTCTCCTTCACCTATATTGCCATGGATACGGTAGGCAATGCCTCCGACCCGGCCACCGTGAAGGTGTGCATTGAAAAGCCGGACACCAAAGTGACCTATGCCGACCTGTCCGGCCACCCCGCCCACCGGGACGCCATCCGGCTGGCAGAGGAGGGGGTCTTTGTGGGGGAGTGCATGGGAGAGCAGTATTTCTTCCAGCCGGATGCCCTGGTGACCCGGGGAGAATTTGTGGCTATGGCCATGAACATGGCCGGCGTGGAAGCGCTGGAGGGGGTGGAGCGCACCGGCTTTGCGGATGACGTTGCCATCCCCACCTGGGCCAAGCCCTATGTGTCCTCGGCGCTGAAGTGCGGTCTGGTACAGGGCAGCCGGGATGAAGCGGGCCGGGTGGTCTTTCAGGCCAACGACCCAATGACAACAGCAGAGGCAGCGGTGCTGCTCAACCGGGCGTTGGGGGTGACAGACGTGGATGTGGGCGCCTTTGGTCCGGCAGAGGCGCCGGACTGGGCCGCCCAGGCGGTGGCCAATCTGTCCACCTGCGGGGTGCTCAGCAGCGGCAGCAGTCTCAGCGAAGGCATGACCCGGGCGGATGCCGCCCAGCTTTTGTGCGCCTCCCTGGATTTGCTGGAGCAGCGGGATACCGGATGGTTTTAAGGATACAGGCCGGATCTGCCTTGGCAGGTCCGGCCTAAAAACCGTGGTAAGTGGTTGAGTACCCGGGAAAGATGTGCTATAATATTACATTACTGCGTATCCTATGGTATCAAACTGGCAGACTGAGGTGTGTTATGAAAATCGTAGTGTTGGCCGGGGGGCTGTCCCCGGAGCGGAATGTATCCCTTTCCACCGGCACCATGGTGACAGAGGCTCTCCGTGCTCTGGGCCACCGGGCGGGACTCATCGACCTGTTTTTCGGGCTGGAGCAGGGAAGCCCGGAGGAATCCTTTTTTGACGCTCCTGTGCCGGAATCCTTTAAGAAGATCAGCCGGCAGGCCCCTGATCTGGACGAGATCCGGGCCAGCCGCCCCGGCGACAGCAGGAGCATGTTCGGTCCGGGAGTACTGGAGCTGTGCCAGATGGCCGACCTGGTGTTTCTGGCCCTCCATGGTACCTGCGGAGAGGACGGCAAGGTGCAGGCGGCCTTTGACCTGATGGGGATTCCATATACCGGCGCAGGCTACCTGTCCAGCGCCATTGC
>CALWOK010000176.1 GCA_944383125.1 uncultured Flavonifractor sp. | reverse complement strand
ATGCCCCGGCCTGCTGCCATGGCGTTGTCCACCGCTTTAGGTCATACAGGCTCGAAGAATTCAGGACTTTATCTCAACGGGCGCAGTTGCCCGCAGTCCCCTTTAAAATCTCCAGGCCGTGGCCCAGAGAAGGGAGGATGAATTCCAGGCATTCCCGCACCGCTTTGGGGCTGCCCGGCAGGTTGACGATGAGGGCGCTTTTGCGGATGCCCGCCGCTGCCCGGCTCAGCATGGCCCGGGGGGTAATCTGGAGGGACTGCCACCGCATGGCCTCGGCAATGCCGGGGGCGGGGCGCTCCACCACAGACAGGGTGGCCTCGGGCGTCAGGTCGGTGGGGGAAAAGCCGGTGCCGCCGGTGGTGAGAATCAGGTCGGCCAGGTCGTTGTCGCACAGCCGCTTCAGTTCGCCGCTCAGCGGCTCTATGCCGTCGGGCAGCAGGGCGGTGTGCACCACCTGATAGCCCGCAGCCTCTGCCAGCTCCCGGATCACCGGGCCGCTTTTGTCTTCCCGCTGTCCGGCATAGCCGGAATCGCTGAGGGTGATAATGGCAACTCTCATATCATCACGCCTCCGCAATGGTGAGGGAATCCCCCACCGAAATGGTACCCCCGTGGAGCACCCTGGTAAAGACCCCTTCCCGGGGCATGATGCAGTCTCCCATGACCTTGTAAATTTCACAGTGGGCGTGGCACTGCTTGCCCACCTGGGTCAGCTCCAGCACCACGTCGTTGCAGCGGAATCTGGTGCCGATGGGCAGGGCTTTGAAATCATAGCCGGACACCACCAGGTTTTCGCCAAAGGCGCCGTCCTCTACCACGGCCCCTCTGGCCCGGAAGGCCTCTACCTGCTCATAGGACAGCAGAGAGACCTGACGGTGACATTTTCCGGCGTGGGCATCCCCCTGGATGCCCCAATCCGCTACAAACTGGGCGGAACCCACATTTTTTTTCTGGGTTCCTTTTTGCTCGCTGATACAGACCGCAATGACCTGTCCCATAACTTATCCTCCGATCTGATTCATGTTGTGCTGTTCATCCCCCGCTGTCCGGGGGGCGGCAAAGTGGTGGCAGGCTGGTTTGGCGTAAATGGCGGTACGGATGGCATGCAGCAGCGCCTCATCCGTGGCTCCGCGCTCCAAAAGGGGTTTCAGCTCCACACCCTCCTCATATTGCAGGCAGGTTTTGAGAAACCCGGTGGCGGTGAGCCGCACCCGGTTGCACTGGTGGCAGAACTGGTGGGTCATGGCGCTGATAAAGCCCACCCGGCCGGTAAAGCCGGAAAAGGCAGCGTATTTGCCGGGGCCGTCCCCGCCCCCTTGGGGACAGGGCAGAGCGGGGCCGAAGGCCTCCACCAACCGGTCCAGTACCTGAGATTCGGTGCGGCGGGGGAGGGAGGAGCCAAGGCCAATGGGCATCAGCTCGATAAAGCGCACATCCAGCCGGTGATCCCTGGCCAGCGCCGCCAGGGGAACAAGCTGATTGTCATTTTCGCCCGAGGGGACGCAGTTCAGCTTGACCAGCAGATGGGAGGCGGCCAGAGCGGCCTCCAGGCCCTCCAGCACCTGTTCCAGCCCGTCCCGCCGGGTAATGGCAGTAAATTGGGCCTTGTCCAGGGTGTCCAGGCTGATGTTCACCCCATCCAGTCCGGCGTCCAGCAGCTCCGGCAGCTGCTGGGCCAGCAGTATGCCGTTGGTGGTCAGGGTGACAGAACGGATGCCCTCCACCTCTTTCAAGTCCCGCACCAGTCCGGCCAGCCCTTTCCGCACCAGCGGCTCCCCGCCGGTCAGCCGGATTTTTTCCACCCCCAGCTGAGCGGCAAGCCGGGCAATATGTACCATTTGCTCATAGGATAGAATGGCGCTGTGGTCCACCCACGCAACCCCCTGGGCGGGCATACAGTAGCGGCAGCGCAGGTTGCACCGGTCGGTAACGGAAATCCGCAGGTAGCGGATATCCCGGCCGAATTGGTCAAGCATGGGGAGCACCCCCTTGTGCCTGTGCAATCAGAAATTGGGCAATCTGCGGCCAGTTCCCCAGGGGGAGCACAGGAATGCCCTCCAGAGACAGGGGCAAATCGGTCACCAGGGCCAGCAGGGTAGCGGGGTCGGACACCGGCCCTTCTGAGTTGCCCTTGCGCACCACCTCCAGCTTGGGCCATTGGGTGTGCTTGAAGCCCTCCAGTAAAATAAGGTGTGCTTCGGGGAATTGGGCAATCAGGGTATCCTCTGTTACCGGCTGCCGTTTCACCAGCTTGAATTTCTCCCCGTCAAAGATGGCAGTGCCGGAAGCCCCCGCCGCCATAAAACGGCCGGTATCGGTGCCGGGGGGATCGGGGTCAAAGGAGTGGCCGTCGTGCTTGATGACTGCCACTGACAGCCCCGCTGCAGAGAGCAGAGGGAGAACTGACTCAATGAGGGTGGTTTTGCCCGAGTTTTTCACCCCGGAAATGGCAAGTACCACAGGCTTACCCACGGTCATACACCCCCGACTTGCCGCCCTCCTTGTGAACCAGGTGGATTTCGGTCAGCTCCATGCCCTTGTCAATGGCCTTGCACATATCATAAATGGTAAGCAGGGCCACGTTGACGCCGGTAAGGGCCTCCATTTCCACCCCGGTTTTGCCGGAGAGCCTGACGGTGCAGGTGGCCTGTACCGCACATTCCTCTTCCAGAATGGCAAACTCGATGGACAGATGGCTGAGAAGCAGGGGATGGCACAGGGGAATCAGCTCCCAGGTGCGTTTGGCCGCCATGATACCGGCTACCCGGGCCACTCCCAGCACATCCCCTTTGGCGGCGGTGCGTCCGGTGATGGCGTCCAGAATGGGCGGTGTAACTCTGATTTTGCCCTCTGCCACCGCCGTGCGGAAGGTGGGGGATTTGTCGGTGACGTCTACCATCACCGCATTGCCCTGGGCGTCAAAGTGATTGAATACAGGTTCCATAGTAACCTCCTGATGACAGCAGCAAAATCTGTACCGGCTGCCCAACCTCTGCCGGCGGACTGCCTGCCGGCAGCTCCACCAGACAGTTGCACCCCATCATAGAAGCCAGCTGTCCGGAGGAGTGGCCTTCGGGCAAGGCAACATGTCCCTCCCGGTATTGGCCACGGAGAAAACGGCGGACGGGGCTGGCCTTGGAAAAGGGGGTATCCAAAATTGCCTGGAGAGGGATGGGCAGCAGGGAAGGCTCCCCGGACAGAGCGGCCAACAGGGGCCGGGCCAGCAGTTCAAAGGTGGCGGCAGCGGCAAAGGGATTGCCGGACAGGGACAACACCGGTTTCCCGTGACAGGTTGCGTACATGGCGGGAGTACCCGGCTTGATCTTTACCCGCCAGAACTTCTGCTCGGCACCCAGCAGGGGGAGGGCCTGGTGGAAGATATCCTTGTCGCCTACCGATACCCCGCCGGTGGTGAGCAGCAGATCGCACTGGGCCAGAAGTTCCTCCATGGCTTGGGCCACAGCGGCGGGCTGATCCCCCTGGTGGCGGTGGACTGCCCCAATACCCAACTCCGCCAGCCGGGCGGTCAGTATGGCCCCGTTGGCCCCGTAGATTTTGCCGGGGGTGAGGGGGACGCCGGGGGGAAGCACCTCGTCCCCGGTGGTAAGCAGCCGAGTCGGGACTAATAGCATCAAATTATATCAATTCGGAACTGATTTGTTATGATTTCGCCCAGTTCCGTGGAAGAAGTTCTGTCATATCCTTTTTATCCCTTTCATAATATGGTATTTTCC